>JAUZEX010000708.1 GCA_030838815.1 Actinomycetota bacterium | reverse complement strand
GTCTGGCAGGGCGGGCAGTAGGCCACCTCGTAGGACTCGTAGGAGACCCGGCGCAGGTCGGCCCCGCAGCGGGGGCAGGGCTGGCCGTGGCGGCCGTGGACGACCCAGTGGTCGCCGACCTTGGGCGGGAGCCCGCCCGTCCGGCGCCGTTCCGCCTCGAGGCCATCGGCCATGACCTTGCCGAGGGCGGCCACGAGTCGTTCCCGGGTCGGACGGTCGAGCGAGCCCAGCGCCGCGAAGGGTGAGATCCCGGCCTCGTGGAGGGCATCGTCGCTGTAGCCCCGGCCGACGCCGGCGATGGTGCGCTGGTCCCGCAGGAGGGTGTGGACCCGGCGCCGGTCATCGCTCTCGAGGAGTAACTGGCGGCCTTCGGGGGAGTCGACGTCGGGCCCGAGCTTGACCAGGGGGCCGTCGTCGCCCTCGGCCAGCACCCACCATCCGGCCTTCCGCTCGGTGCCGAACTCCTTGATCAGAATGGCCGGCCCTGCATCGAATTCACCAGGCTCGAACCGGAGGCGGACGACGGCGCCTTTCGGCTTGGTCGTCTTCGGCGGGTCCTCGACGTCGACCCGTCCGCCCTGGGAGAGGTGGACGAGGAGCCGGGGCCCGCCGAACTCGAAGACGAGGAACTTGCCCCGTCGGCCGACGGCCTGCAGGGCTTCGCCGATCAGGCTCTCGGGCGGGGGCACGACGGTCTTCAGCCCGGAGAACGACAGCGGCACGGCCCCGGCGAAGGCGTGGCCCGCGACCCGCTCGCCGAGACGCTCCGCCAAGGCAGTGATCTCCGGCAGCTCGGGCATACCGGGAAGGTTAGGAGCCGCCCGCCCGGCCCGCGTCCAGCCGGTTCGTGCGGTGGGCTCAGGTGCTCCCGACCGTGACGGGCTCGGCGGCCGCCCGGCGCTCCAGCTCGGCCAGCCAGTGGTCCTCCTCCAGCCACCCGCAGCCCAGGCAGGCGCCGGCGGCCGGATCGGGTCCGGCCTCCCAAGCGGTGCACGGCTCGAATCGCACCTCGGGGGTCTGCTCGCCCACGGACGCCCTCCCTTGAAATTTCAACCCTAGGAATTTCAATGCTGTAATTTGGAGGCTATCGGCTCGGCGGGCGTGGCGAGTGGATGCGAACGGTGCTCCGGGGAGTGGCAGGCTGGCGCCATGAAGATCGGGACGTCGCTGCGCAGCTCCTATCCGGTCACGGACCCCCGGGAAGGCGCCCGGTGGATGGTGGAGCGGGCGGCGGCGGCGGCCGCCGCCGGGCTCGATTCCCTCTTCGTCGGCGATCACCACGCCACCGGGCCGGTGGCCTATTACCAGAACTCGGCCATCCTGGGCCGGCTGCTGGTCGAGTGGGGCGACCGGCCGGCCGGCGCCCTCTACCTGCTGCCGGCCTGGAACCCGGTGCTGGTGGCGGAGCAGGTCGGGACCCTGGCCGCCCTGGCCGAGGGGCGCTTCGTCCTCCAGTGCGCCATCGGGGGCGGCGACCAGATGGCGCTCATGGGTGCGCCGCCCTCGGGGCGGGGGGCGGTGTTCGAGCACCATCTCGACGTGATCCGCCGGCTGCTGGCGGGCGAGGAGGTCGACGGCGTGCGGGTGGCGCCGACCACCCCCGAGCCGCTCGAGGTGTGGATCGGGGGCCACGCCCCGGCGGCCGTCGATCGGGCCGCCCGGCTGGGGGACGGCTGGATTCTCGCCCCCTGGGCGACCGACGAGCAGGCGGCCGAGATGGCCGTTGCCTACCGGAAGGCCTGCGAGGCCCACGACCGGACGCCGACGGCGGTGGCGATCCGGCGCGACGTCCACGTCGGCGGTGACGAGGCCGACGCCCGGCGGGTGGCGGCGCCCGTCCTCGACGGCGGCTACCGGGGGATGGACCCTTCCGCCACGGTGGTCGGCAGCCCGCAGCAGGTGGCGGAGCGCTTCGCCGGCTACGCCGCCATGGGCTACGACCACGTGCTCGTCCGCCACCTGGCCGACGACCAGAACGAGGTGCTGTCCTCCTTCGCCCGGCTGGCCCAGGTGCGGGCGATGGTGGCGGACGCATGAGCCACGCGGTGGACCGGGTGCGGCCGCCGCGCCCGCCGACAGGTGTGGGCGGCGCGGCCCGGTGAACGCGGGGTTCCCCACGATCCTGCGTCTGGCCGGAGCCGCCTTCGGGTTGGGGCTGGCCATCACCGCCGTGGCGGAGGCGTCCGGCGCCGGAGGGCACCTGCACGCCTACCCGCGGTCGGTGGCGCCGGCGCCGGTGGCGTCGCAGCCGGTCACCGTCGAGCCGGCGCCGACGGTCGTACCCGACGACTCCGGGATCCCGGGGGTCGTGGCCTGGGAGACCCGGGGGTGGCCTGCGAACAGCGGGCCGGCGGTGCCGGGCGCCCTCCCGCACAACCACGCCGACGGGCCCATCCGCTACGCCGTGACGCCGCCCGCCGGCGGCGACCACAACAGCAGGTGGATGAACTGCGGCGTCTACGACGAGCCGGTACCGAGCGAGCGGGCCGGCCACAACCTGGAGCACGGCGCGGTCTGGATCACGTGGCGGACGGGCCTGGCCCCGAAGGACGTCGCCGAGCTGGAACGGTTCGTCCGCCGCCAGCCGCTGGTGGTGGTGACCGTGCAGGGGGTGAAGGTCGAGACCGGGGAGCGCTACATCGACATGAGCCCGTTCCCGGGGCTCCCGGCGCCGATCGTGATCAGCTCCTGGGCCCACCAGCTGCGGGTCGACTCGCCGCAGGACCCCCGGCTGCAGCGTTACGTCGACACGTTCCGGGTGAACTCGAGGTACAGCCCGGAGTACGGGCCGACGTGCGAGAAGCAACCCGAGGCGATCGGCGGCCGTCCCGCCTTCCGGTAGCGGGGCTGCCGGGCCCCCGGAGGGGCGTCAGGCCGGGGCGTACGTCCAGTCCGGGCGCTTGCGGGCCTGGGACTCGTCGTAGACGACCCGCCCGTCCTCCAGCTCGACGATCTTGGGCACGACGATCGCCCGGGGCCGGGGACAGCGGCCGGTCTCAAGGTGCTCGGCGAACTCCTCGGGGAAGCAGCGCAGGATCGAGCTGACCACCTCCCGCTCCTCGGTGGCGAGGTAGCAGCGGGCGCCGTCGGTGACCTGGCCGAGCCAGGAGCCGATGTGGGTGATGTCGTCGTCGGCGCCGGCGCCGTCTTCGATGCGCTCCAGCCGCTCGGTGATCTCGGCCGAGCCGAGCTTGCAGGGCGGGCACTGGCCGCACGACTCCACAGCCAGGAACTGGGAGAAGACCCGGGCGACGTTGACCATGCAGGCGGTGTCGTCGTAGACGATGAACCCGGCCGCGCCGAGGCCGGTGCCGTGGGCGGCGAAATCCTCGTAGGTCAGGGGCAGGTCGAAGCGGGACCGGTCGACGACCGGATTGGCCACCCCGGAGAAGACCGCCTTCCAGGTGCGGTCGGGGAGAGGACCGCCGGCGGGGCCGGTGAGGAGGGCGGAGAGGCGCGTGCCCATCTCGACCTCGGTGACGACGGGACGGGCGACGTCGCCGACGACGGTGGCCACGATGGTGCCCGGGGAAGACGGGGTGCCCATCGTCCGGAACCACTGCGGACCCCGGGCCAGGATCCACGGGACATTGGACAGGGTCTCGGCGTTGTTGACCAGCGTCGGGTTGCTCTCGTGGGGGCCGTGGTGGCCCGGCTCGATCGGGGCCGAGATCCACCCCATCTGGGGGGCGGTGGAGAACAAGCCGTGGAGGTAGGGCGGCAGGAGGCGAGGGAGCGGCTCCTTGCCCTCGATGACCTCCAGGAGCGCCTTCTCCTCGCCGAGGAGGTACTCCTCGGGGCCGGGGACGATCTGGATCGGCGCGTCGCCGGCGAGACCGGCGGCGGTCATGTCGGCCAGCGCCCGGGTGAGCCGGTCGATCTCGGTCGTGAAGCTGGCCTTGAGGCCGATGAAGGCCTCGGTGGCGCCGATGGCGAAGGCGGCGATGGCCACGCCCTCGACGAGCTGGTACGGGTTGTCGCGCAGGAGCCGGCGGTCCTTGAACGTGCCGGGCTCGCCCTCGGCGGCGTTGGCCACCACGTAGCGGTGGGTACCCCGGCCGCTGGCCACCCCGGCCCACTTGGCGCCGGTGGGGAACCCGCCCCCGCCCCGACCCCGCAGTCCCGAGGCGCGCAGCTCGTCGATCGTGCCCTCGGGGCCGAGGCGGCGGGCGGCCCGCAGGCCGTCGCCGCCCCCCAGCGCCAGCCAGGCGCCGAGGCTGGTGACGGGTTCTTCGGGGAGCAGGAATCCGGCCGCCATGGTGCTCCTTGGCTCGGTGGTCGGGCGGGGGATGAGCCCGGGTCAGGCGAGTCCTCGCGTCACCGGAATTCGTCGTCGTCCTCTTCGTCGCCGGCCGGGAGCCGCTGGTCGAGAACATCGTTCTCGGGGGCGTCGGGGGGGATCGGCCGGGCGGCCACGGCCGCCGGGACGGCCCGGGGCCGGCTCTGTTCGACGGCGTCGGCTTCCGGGACCTCGAAGCCGATCTCCGGCTGGTCCTCGACGTCGATGAGCTCGGGGTCGGCGTCGATCGGGGCCAGCGCTTGTTCGAGGGCGTCAGCCTCCGGAACGGGGTCGTGCTCGGCCATGAGCCGGGGCTCCCTCTTTCGGCGGATTCCCCCTGGACCCTACCCACCTTGGTCGCAGACCAGACGGTCGAATCCCCCGGCGGTCCGGCCGTTGAGGCCCCGGCCGGCGTCGACGGAGGCGGGCCGGGCGCGCTATCAGTAGGGCCCGATGCCCGTCGCCGGTGGGGAAGCCCCGCCGCCCCTCCTGATCTTCGGTGCCGCGGTGGTCGCGGTCGACGGGATCTGGTCGCCGGGATGGCTGGTGGCGGCCGGCGGCCGGATCCAGGCCCTGGGGCCTGGTGAGGCGCCGGGCGGCGTGCGGACCGAGGTGCGGGCGCTGGGGTCGGTGGTCGACGGACGGGGCTGCGTGCTGCTGCCGGGCTTCATCGACGTCCACGTCCACGGCGGCGACGGCGCCGATGCCATGGACGCCGATCCGGACGGCCTGCTCCGGATGGCCCGCTTCCACGCCACCCACGGCGTGACCGCCCTCGTGCCGACGACGTGGTCGGCGCCGCCCGCTCGGTTGGAGGCTGCCGTGGGTGCGATCGCCGAGGTGGTCGGCCCCGTCGA
>JAUZEX010000684.1 GCA_030838815.1 Actinomycetota bacterium | reverse complement strand
GCTCGGCCGCGACTCGCGCCACCGACATTCCGGTCATGACGCTGCACACACCTCGGTCGACCCGCGACACCCGTGCCGGGACGAGCCCCGGATCGTGCAACTCGGCCAGGGCCGACGCCCAGCCGTCGTCCCACCCGAGCGCCGCCAACCCCGTACCGGCTGAGATGGTGGCCACCCAGCCTCCTTGGGGTTCTTGCCGTTTCACCACCGTACAGGCCTTACCCAGCCCGGGGGATCTGGGACCCGTGGCATCCGTCTCTGTGGGTGGTGAAGAACATGTTGACAGTTGAAGCTCCTGTATGGCTACGATGCGGAAGTGATTTTTGGGGCCAGCTTCTGGACCGACATTCACCCTGTGGCAGTGCTGCTCGCGGTGGCGGCGGTGTCCTTCGTCGTCCTGATCACCTTCATCTTGAGTCCGGCAGGGCGGCCGGTTCCTCCCCGGCGCCGAGTCGGCGGCTTCAGCCGGGCTATTGCCGATCGGTCCGATGGCCAGGAGAGCGCTCAGTGACCCGGAACATCACTCGTGTAGTTGGCGCGGTTCTCGCTCTGTTCATGGCCGCCGCCTGCGGCGTGAAACCGAGCGCGATCCATGATCGACAAGCCCGCGACTGGCGTACCGGCCAGGGCATCGCGGCCCAGTTCAACCACGGGCCGGGCGACCTCACCGTCGAGGCGTCCGCCAAGGACGCCGGGCCGGATTCGGCGACATCGAAGGCGCCGCCCGCCGTCGAGAGCCCGCTCTCCGGAGACGGGAGCGTCCAGGTGCCCGCCCCGCCGACGCCGACCGCGTCGAGCCCGGCCGGCGCTCGATCGCCGCACATCGCCTCCAGCGCGGAGACACCGGCGTCGGGTTCGCCGGCGCCCAAGGAGGCCGCGGTCATGGGTCCGCCGGCACCGTCACCGGCTCCGCAGCCGGACCCGGGCGGCCCCGCTCCCACTCCCGCCCCTCCCCGGGAAGCCCTGACGGGGGAGCCCGACCGGACGGGCGTGACCGACACGACCATCCGGATCGGGATCCACGCCCCGGTCACGGGGGCGGCACCCTTCCCCCAGAAGGCCTTCCAGGACAGCAACGACCTGTACTGGAAGTTCCTCGCCGCCAAGGGCGGAGTGCACGGCCGCAACGTCGAGGTCGTCTTCCGTGATGACCAGTACAACCCCACCAGCGCCGTGCAGGCCTGCCGGGAGATGGTCGAGAAGGAGAAGGTCTTCGCCATCATCGGGTTCGCCGGCGCCGACCAGATCACGGCCTGCGCCCGCTACGCCGAGACGGCCGGCGTCCCCTACTTCTCGGGCGGGGTCAACGAGGACGGCCTGGCCGGCCTCAACCGGTACTTCGCCATCTCCCAGACCTACGACCAGCAGTCGGCGACGCTGGCCAAGCTCATGAAGAACCGGATCCGGAAGACGAAGGTCGCCATCGTGGTGATCTCCACGCCGGCGCTCAACAGCACGGTCCGGAGCATCACCAGCGAAATCTTGAAGGTGGGCGGCCTGCAGATCGTGCGGTCGAGCCGGATCGGGAAGAACGGCTCCGACGCCGAACTGCTCTCCGAGGCGCAGCAGCTGAAGAACGCGGGGGCCGAGACCGTCTACGTGATCGCGTCGCCGATCACGTTCATCAAGCTGGCCACCAACGCCCAGGCCCAGGCCTACAACCCGACGTGGGTCGGGCCGGGAACCACCAACGGGTTCGCGGTGGTGGCGGAGGCCGGGTGCCCCTCGATCGGGGACGCCAAATTCCTTTCGCCGTTCCCCCAGCTCGACGCCATCGACGAGCTCGATCCCGACTACAAGCCGGCCTACCGCCGCTACGTCGGTGACCGCCCCGACGACATCGGAATCCTCAACTGGGGCATGAACAAGGTCGTGCACCAGATGCTCGAAGCGACGGGCCGCGACCTGTCCCGCCAGAGCTTCCTCAAGACCGTGACCAGCGGTCGGGTGTTCCACTCCAATGTGTACCCCGACGTGAGCTACGACGGGACGATCCGGTTCGGGGCCCGCACCGCCCACCTGCTGGAAGCGGACTGCACGACCCGGACCTGGAAGACCACCGGCCGCTTCATCGCCGAGTTCTAGGCCGACCGCTATGCGCCAGGCACTGATCATCGGCATCGTCGCCGGTTCCGGCTACGGGCTGATCGCGCTCGGGCTCGTGCTCGTCTACAAGTCGAGCGGCATCTTCAACTTCGCCCAGGGCGAGTTCGGCACTGTCGCCGTCTACGCCCTGTGGGGCGCCCACTCGGTCGGCGTGCCGTACGCCGTGGCCATGCTGCTGGGCCTCGTGGCGGCCCTGGCCAGCGGGCTGGCCACCGAACGGTTCGTGGTCCGGCCGCTCTTCGCCGCGCCCCGGGTGACGCTGCTGGTGGCGACGGCGGGGGTATCGCTCTTCGCCATCGGCACCGAGCTGTGGCTCGGCGAGGGGCAGTTGCGTTTCCTGCCCCCGGCGCTGGGCCGGCTCGACCGGTTGTCGGTGTTCGGCTTCGCCGTCTCCGACCAGCGCCTGTTGATCGCGGCCACCCTGGCGGCGCTGGCGGTGGCCGGCGCCCTGTTCTTCGCCCGCACCGATCTCGGCCTGGCGATCCTCGGCCTCAGCCAGAACCCGCTGGCCACCGA
>JAUZEX010000279.1 GCA_030838815.1 Actinomycetota bacterium | reverse complement strand
CGACCCGGACCAGGCTGACCGGCCGGATCGAGTCGAAGCGGACCTTGCGGTCCCACACCGCCACGCTGGCGTCGAGCATGGCGTTGGCCAGCAGGAAGTAGAGCTTCACGTCGGAGTCCACGCCGAGGGCGTCGCGCCGGGAGCAGAACTCGGCGAAGCGCATCCAGTGGCCGGGGGGCAGCTCGCTGCCCGGCCCGTCGGCCCAGTACTCGGCGGTGACCTTCTGCTCGTCGGTGAGCCCGCCCGATAACCGCACGATCTCGTCGACCTCCGCCTGGCGGGGAACGGTCCCGGCCCGGGCCGGCCCGGGATCGGCGGAGCCGAGGTCGGCCTCGCCGGCGGCGAACGGTACGACGCGACCCCACTGCGGGGTGAGGAACGGCTGGGGGGTCGTGCCGCCGTGCCCGTCCGGCACCGGCTGTGGCTGCCAGCGGTCGGGGTCCGAGACGTGGTCGGTACGGTTGACCGGCCGGTATCCGGTGTAGTCGGAGTAGGTCCCGCCGGCGCTGCCCGGTTCGTCGCCCAGCTGGTTCGAGCCGTCGTGGTGGCGGAAGTCGAGGACGGCCCGGCAGGCCCGCAGCGCCACTCCGGCCGGGGTCCCGTCGGCCGGTGGCTCCGCCGGGTCGTAGCCGTCGCCGGCGAGGAGGGCGTCGAACCGGGCGCCGGAGGCCGGGAACAGGTCGGCCAGGGCCAGGCGGGCGGCCCGGCTGATCGCCTCGTTCTTGGCTTCGAGGGTCCGCTCCCCCGGCGGCTGACGGAGGGTCCCGCCGAGGCGGGTCCCGACGGCCACCGGGTCGTAGGCCGCCCAGGCGTCGTACATGCAGGTCTGGACGACGGCCAGCGCCCGGGCCCCGATGGTCGGCGGCGTCTTCGCCGACCGGATGGCATCGAGCAGCACCCCGTTCCAGCGCAGGACGGGGTTCGGGCCGGGAGCCGCGGTCGGAGCGCTTCGCGCTGAGACGGCCGTCAGGCAGACGAGGGAGACCGCCAGCACGAGAGTGGTCACAAGGCGTCGACCACCGGTCGCACCGACGGGACGTGGGGATCGTCCCCACGTTCCGCTCCGGTCAGTACGCCCCACGCCCTCTGCCGTCGTCAATGGGGCATGAAGACGTGGCCCAGAAGCAGCTCGCCGCCGAAGCGGCACTTCCCGGCGGCCACCACCGACGGGGAGCACATGGGGTTGTAGCGGTCCCAGAACGGCGTCGAGAAGTGGACGTCGAAGCGGTCGCCGCCCGAATGGACGGCGTCCTCGAATCCGCCGTGGCGCACGGTGGAGGCGGCGACGGCCAGGAAGTCGTGCTCGGCGTCTTCCACCACGGCCCCGGCGACCTTGGTGATCGAGCGCATCCGGCCGGTGGCCCGGATCTCACCGGCGTCCTTGTCGACGGTGTAGCTGTCGATGCGGGTGGAGTACATGAGCATGGCGAACGGGCCCGACGCCTCGCCGCCGGCGGCCAGCGTCCCCACACCGCAGCTGACCTGCTTGGGGTTGATGGTGAAGCTCGACACCTGGTTGGCCACCGAACCGTCGGTGTACATCCCGACCCCTGTGCCGGCCATGGATTCCGGCTCGTCGCGGAGGCTGGCGCCGACCGGGCCCACCGCGGCGGCGGAGACCGCCAGCGCGGCGAGGAGCGGGAGGCGGAGACGGCGGGTGGGGTGCATCGTCGGGGTGCCTCCGGATCGTGCGCGTCGAGTGCGGGCCGGGACCGTAGCAACCGCGCCGGTTTTCCTGTTGGGTGGATCACCCGGCCGGCCCGTAACCTCACCGGCATGACGCCACCGACCGCCACGGTTCCCGAGCTCGACCTCGCTTCGGCCCGCCTGTTCCGGGTGCTCGGCAACCCGACCCGCCTCGGCATCCTCGAGTTGCTGCTGGAGCGGCCCCGCACGGTCTCCGAGCTCATCGAGCGGCTGGGCTGCTCACCGAGCCGGGTCTCGAACCACCTGGCCTGTCTGCGGTGGTGCGGGTTCGTCGAGGCCGAGCGCTGGGGGCGCACGGCGACCTACTCGATCCGCGACCGGGGGGTGGCCGGCGTGATGGCCGCCGCCCGCCAGGTGGCCACCGACCATTGCCACCACCTCGCCAGCTGCACCCGGATCGGGCCCGACTGGGTTTGAGCGCCGCACCGGACCTGAGCTCGGCCGCCGACGACCCGGAGCTCGAACGGGCCGTCCGGCGGGCCGGATTCGCCGCCCTGCTCGACGGGCGGTTCCCCACCCTGCCCGAACTGGCGGCGGCGGCCGGCGTGTCCGACGAGGAGGCGGCGGCGGTGGTCGCCGCCCTGGTGGCCCGGGGCCGGGCGACGGTGACTCCCGACGGCCGCCTCGACGGCATCGCCGGCGTCACCGGCCGAGCCACCCGCCACACCGTCGAGTGGTCCGGCGGGCCCGGGGGCTCGGGGGCTCGGGGCATCATCCAGACCTGGTGCGCCTTCGACGCCGTGGCGGTCCCCGCCGCCCTCGGCTGGACGGCCACGGCGGTGACGACGTGCCGTTCCTGCGGCGACGGGCTCCGGGTGGCGCTCGAGGCCGGCGTCCCCTCCGGCGACGCCTGGGGCTGGCTCCCGCCCGGTGACTGCGAACACGTCCTGCGCGACTTCTGCGCCGCCGCCGACCTCTTCTGCGACCGGGCCCATCTCGAAGCCTGGCGCGTGGCCGCCGGCGACCCGCCCGGCGACCCCCGGTCGGTGGCCGAGCTGGCCGAGCTCGGCCGGGCCGCCTGGGCCGACTGCCTCCCGCCGGTCAGCCCCTGATGGCCTGGGTGGCTCCGGTTCGGGACGGGTCCGGCCGCCGGGAGAGGGCGGCGGCGGAGAGCACCACCACGGCGCCTTCGGCGATGAGGGACAGGACACCGAGCGTCTCGGTCCAGTTGCCGATGTCGCTCGTGGCCGCCGGGAGCCCGGTGGTGCGGGAGAGGACGTAGGCGGCGAAGGTGGCGGCGGCGAGCCCACCGCCGAGCACGAAGCCGCGGTGGTCACGGCGGGCCAGGAGGACCACGGCGACGGCGCAGCCGGCGATGAGGCCGATGTAGGCCCACCCGAGGTAGGGCGTCTCCTCCATCTTGCCGGCCAGGTCGAGGAGGTGGATCCAGGCGATGCCGATCAGGCCGACGATCGTGAGCGCCTCGAAGATCGGACGGCTGGTGCGGCCCGTCCGGCGGACCATGGTCGCTGCTGAGCTCATGGGGGGGTCTCCTGGTGGTCGAAATGCGACAAACCGACCAGGGCAGGATGCGGGAAGCCGCCTTCGGGCGACCTGAAGCATCCTGAAGCCACCTTCAGGGACGGGCCGCGAGAGCAACCCGGGAGAGCAACAATGGGCCGATGCGGATCCTGGTGGTCGAGGACGAGGAGCGCATCGCCGATGCCGTCAAGCGCGGCCTCGAGGCCGAGGGGTTCGCCGTCGACGTCGCCGCCACC
>JAUZEX010000664.1 GCA_030838815.1 Actinomycetota bacterium | reverse complement strand
GAAGCGGTGGCCGCGATCCCGCAGCGTGGCCCGGAGCTCCTTGAAGTTGTAGACCTCGCCGCTGTACGTGAGCACGACCGCCGGCCCGCTCCCGTCCGTCCCGGCCTGCATCGGCTGGCGGCCGCCGTCGAGGTCGATGATCGCCAGCCGGCGGTGGCCGAGGGCGACATGGTGGTCGAGCCAGAGGCCCTGGTCGTCGGGGCCCCGGCAGGCCATGGTCCCGGTCATGCGCTCCAGGAGGGCACGCTCCGGCACCGCGTCGTGATCGAAGTCCACCCAGCCTGCTATCCCGCACATGGCGTACCTCCTCGGCGATGCTGCGAAGCGTTACAGTGGTTGTCCAAACTGTTCGCATTACGAAGGGACAAACCGGGATGATAGCGACGCTCGGGACGGAACCGGAACGTGCCGCGGCCGAAATCCTCGACGTGCTGCCGCTCGGGTCGCGCTGGCTCAGGGCCCAGGTACGGAGCCAGGAGCCGTCGTGGTCGCTGCCCCAGCTCCACGCCCTCGGCTACCTGCGGCGCTGTCCCGGCGCGAGCCTGTCGGACCTCGCCGGCTACCTCGGGATCGGCCTCCCCACCGCCTCGACGCTCGTGTCCCGACTCGTGAACGCCGGTTATCTCGAACGTGTCGAGGATCCCGCCGAACGCCGGAAGGTCTCCCTGTCGCTCACCGACCGCGGCCAGGGCCGGTTCGACGGGGCGCTCGACCTCGCCCGCCGGGAGCTGGCCGAGCGCCTCGGGCGACTCTCGCCCCGCGACCTGGCCAAGATCACGGTGGCGGCGGCCCAGCTGCGCAAGATCTTCGAGGACGCTCCGCCCGACCGGGCCCGCTGACGAAGCGCGCCCTCCGCGTTCGGTTCCCGAATACTTCGCATCTCGAATAAAGTACGCCCCGACTTACGAACGGGGAGGAGATGCGATGGAAGCGGTGCCCGGCGTCGGGGGCGACTCGCCCGTCCTGCTGCTCGACGACGTCCACAAGATCTACAACCCCGGTCCGTTGCAGGTGCACGTCCTCAAGGGCGTGTCGCTGTCGGTCGACGAGGGCGACTACGTCGCCATCATGGGCCATTCCGGGAGCGGGAAGAGCACGATGCTCAACGTTCTCGGCTGCCTCGACATCCCGACGTCGGGGCGGTACCTGATCAGCGGCGTCGACGTCTCCGAGCTCGACGACAACCAGCTGGCCCAGGTCCGCAACCGGTACCTGGGTTTCGTGTACCAGAGCTTCAACCTGGTCAAGCGCACTTCGGCCCAGGCCAACGTCGAGCTCCCCCTCGTCTACGCCGGCGTGGCCAAGGGGGAACGGAAGCGGCGGGCCCTCACCGCCCTCGGGCTGGTCGGGCTGGGCGACCGCGTCCACCACATGCCCAACGAGCTGTCCGGCGGCCAGCAGCAGCGGGTGGCCATCGCCCGGGCCATCGTCGCCGGCCCGTCCGTCATCCTGGGCGACGAGCCGACGGGCAACCTCGACCCGACGTCGACCGATGAGGTGCTCCAGATCTTCGGCCGCCTCAACGCCGCCGGGCGGACCGTGGTGCTCATCACCCACGAAAACGAGGTCGCCGACCATGCCAAGCGGGTGGTGGTGCTGACCGACGGGCGGATCGCGTCCGACGTCCGCAACGCGCCGGTCCGCGGCGAGCCGCCCAAGCTGATCGACCTGACAGAGGTCGGAGCGCCGGAGGCCGAGGAGGCCATTGCGTGACGCTCGACAGCCTGCGGGTCGCTCTCCGGGGCATCCTCTCCAACCGGCTGCGCTCCGCCCTCACCATGCTCGGCATCGTGATCGGGACGGCAGCCGTCATCCTCCTGGTGGCGGTCGGCGCCGGCATCTCCAACCAGGTCCAGGGCCAGATCGGCAAGCTCGGGACCAACGCGGTGTACGTCCTCAACGAGAAGAACGCCGGCGGCCGGGACCGGGGCGGGACCAACGCCCGCCAGATCAAGCTCACCCGGGCCGACGTCAAGGCGCTGACCGATCCGGGGCGGGCGCCGAGCGTGAAGGTCGTGTCGCCCCTGGCCAGCACCACCGGGACGGTGACCTGGGGCGGCACGACCTACAGCCTCGGATCGTTCCTCGGCGCCGAGCCCGTCTTCGGGGAGATCCGCAATCTGCGCCTGCAGAAGGGCCGCTGGTTCAACGACTCGGACCAGACCGGCCGGGCCAAGGTGGCCGTCGTCGGCACGACCGTCGCCGACCACGTCTTCGGCAAGGGGACCGACGCGGTCGGCCAGACGATCCAGTTCAACGGCGTCCCGTTCCAGGTCGTGGGCCTCCTCGAGCGGCGGGGGGCGAACGGGCTCCAGGACCAGGACGACGTGGTCTTCGCCCCGATGTCGACCGTCATCGACAACGTCGTCGGGAACATCGACTCGTTCACGGCCGTCGCCGTGCAGGCGGTGTCCCGTGACGCCATCACCTCCGCCGTGTCGGAGGTCACCACCACGCTCCGCCAGACCCACGGCCTGAAGCCGGCGGACCCGGCCGACTTCAAGGTCTTCAACGCCGCCGACCTGCTGGCGGCGGGCAAGGCGACGGCCCGGTCGTTCCGGGTCCTGCTGGCCATCGTGGCCGGCATCACGCTGCTCATCGGCGGGATCGGCGTGATGAACATCATGCTGGTCACCGTCACCGAGCGGACCCGGGAGATCGGCATCCGCAAGTCGCTGGGCGCCTTCACCAGCGACATCATGATCCAGTTCCTGGCCGAGGCCGTCCTCCTGGCCGGGCTCGGCGGATTCCTCGGCAGCGTGTCCGGTGTCCTGCTCGGCCAGCTCCGCATCGCCGCCGTCCAGCCCGAGGTCTCGCCCTTCACGGTGGCGCTGTCCTTCGGCGTCTCCGTCCTCATCGGGGTGTTCTTCGGCGCCTACCCCGCCAGCCGGGCCGCCGGCCTCACCCCCATCCAAGCGCTGCGCTACGAATAGAAACGGACTGCGCCATGCCCAACGGCCTGATCCCCGTCCTCCTCGCGGTTGCGGTGGTGGCCGGCGTCTTCAGCTTCCTCAGCGCCTACCACCAGATCGCCCACGCCTACGTCGCCCGCGAAGCCCGCCGCCGCGCCCTCACCGCCACCGTCGGCCCGGTCGCCTTCTACGGAGTCCTCACCGTCATTCTCTTCCTGGGCATCCCCCTGATGCTCCACGCCTGACCGGTTCCGTGCCCACAGGACGAACGCCGCAGCGTCAGGCCGTGCGCTTCAAGCTGAAGACGAAGGCCAGGAGGCGGGCGACGGCTTCGTAGAGGTCGGCGGGAATGGTCTGGCCGACCTTGCAGGCGGCGTGGAGCGTGCGGGCCAGGGGGACGTCGCGCACGATGGGGACGTTGTGCTTCTCGGCCTCTTCCCGGATGCGGGCGGCGATGTGGCCCTGGCCCTTGGCCACCACCCGGGGGGCGCCGAACTCAGGGCGGTACTCCAGCGCCACGGCGTAGTGAGTGGGGTTGACCACCACCACTGACGAGACGGCCACCGCCGCCATCATCCGGTTGCGGCTCATCTCCACCTGCCGTTGGCGGATCCGCTGCCGGGTCATCGGATCGCCTTCCGACTGGCGGTACTCCTCCTTCACCTCCTGCTTCGTCATCTTCATCCCCTTCTTGACCCGCCGGCGCTGAAAGGCGTAGTCGGCCGCGGCCAGCGCCAGGCCGGCCAGGGCGGTGGAGCGGATGAGCGCCATCGTCGCC
>JAUZEX010000626.1 GCA_030838815.1 Actinomycetota bacterium | reverse complement strand
TCGAGGGACCGATGAGCGTCAGGCTGGGAGGACGCCGACGGAGATCACCGGGTGGACGGGCGGATGGGCGCCGAGGGAGCCAGAGAAGGGGCGGTTGGAGAAGTCGAACACGCCGCCGTCTTCGGCGACCATCAGGTAGCCGTCGCCGTAGGGGACCATCCCGCTGACCGGGCGGTTAAGGTGCTGGCCGCCCACGGAGCCCCGGAAGCCGGCGTCGAAGGCGAAGACCCCGCCGTCGGAAGCGACGAGCCAGTAGCCGGTCCCGTCGGGATCGGGGACGAGGGAGCGGACCGGGGCGTTGAGGCGCTTCCCGCCCATGGAGCCATGGAAGCCCGCGTCGCCGAAGGTGAAGATGCCGCCGTCGGCGGCCACCATGTAATAGCCCTGGCCGCTCGGGGTGGGCCGGGAGTCGACGACCGGGGCGTTGAGCCGAATGGCGGACATGTCGCCGTGGAAGGCGGCGTCGCCGAAGGGCAGCACCCGCCCCCGGGTGGTGAAGATCCAGTAGCCGTGGCCGGTGGGTGTGGTGGACAGGCTGGTCACGGTTTCGCCCTTGTCGAGCCGTCCGGGGTCCGTCCGGCCGTGGTCGGCGGCATCGCCGTAGGTGTAGACCCGGCCCTGGGAGTCGACGACCCAGTAGCCGTTGCCCGTCGGCGTCGGCTCGAGGTGAACCGCGGTGGCGCCGCCGAGGAGGGCGGACGGGTCGCCGAGGATCGCGGCGTCGCCGAAGGGGTAGACCCTGCCATCGGCGCCGAGGGCCCAGTACCCGGACCGCACGGTGCCGTGGGGCGAGTCGCCGCCCGTCGCCGGGCTGCCGGTCACGGGCGACGGCGGCGGGGTCGTGGCCGGAGGCTGGGTCGTCGGCGTCGTGGCCGGCGGTGTCGTCGTGGTGGTCGTGGTCGTCGGGCCGGTACCCGAGGGGTCCGACGCCGCCACCAGCGCCACGTCGGTGTCGCCGTCGACAACGATGCCGGCGGCGGAGACGGTGCCCGGGTTGCCGTTGTGGATGGCGGCGTTGACGAAGAACGAGTTCGACGGCAGCACCGCCAGCCGGGCTGACGTCGACGACAGTGCCACGCCCGTCCCGTCGAAGTACTCGTAGGAGGTCGTCAGGCCGGGACCGAGCGGCAGGCCCTTGGTCGAGCCGAAGTTCCCGTAGGGGACGCTGTCGAGCGTCAGGGCGGCGCCGGTGGCGTCATAGGCCGTCACCGTCACGTGGGCGAAGCCCGGCGTCACGTCCTGCGTCGTGTCGGCGCTGACATCGAACGACGACGAGTTCAGCGCGAAGTGCTCGGGCCGGTCGGACGTCGCCTGGGTCTGGCCCGACGAGCTGATCGAGATCGAGTTGGGGCCGGGCGGGACCCGCAGCCGGTAGGCGCCGTCGGCGCCGGTGATCTGCGACAGGGCGCTGCCCGGAGCGGCACCGTTCACCGACACGGTGAAACCCTTGGCCGGTGTGGCGTGGACCACGCCGGAGACCACCACGGTCGGGCGCAGCACCAACGAGACGTTCGACGACGTCGTGAGCGTCTGCGTCTGGCCCAGGGAACCGGCGAAGGTCGACCCGGCCGGTGGCTGGGCACCGACGAAGGCGCTCTCGCCGTCGAAGACGACGATCGTGGCGTTACCCGCGGCGTCGGTGGCGACCGTTCCGCCCCGCAGGCCCTGCCCCGGCGCGCCCGGGAACAGCGACGTCGTCGCGCTCCAATACGAGTTGTAGACCGTGACCGCGGCGCCCGCTGCCGGCGCGCCCGACGGGTCCGTCACGTGGAACGGCACCCTGATACCGGCGAGGTGCAGGTCCTGCTGGCTGACGCCGTCCATCTGGATCGGCTGGTTGACGACGAAGTACCGGTTCGGGACGTCAGCGGTGTACTGGGTGCCGTACGACAGGTTGAGCGTCCAGTTGCCCGGGGGGGCAGTGAGTGAGTAGCTGCCGTCGGCTGCGGTCACGGTCGAGGCGCTCAGGCTGGCCGGGCCGGACAGGCGTACGGTGGCGCCGGCCAGCGGCGAACCGTCGTAGTCGGTGGCGATGCCGTGCAGGGTGGCCGCCGGCGGGGCGACCAGGTCGACAGTGGAGTCGCCGTCGGCCCGCACACCGGTGCGGTACACCCACGCGAGTCCGCCGCCCGACGGCTGCGCTGACACGCCCAGCGTCTGGGTGGGAAGGCCGGAGAACACGACCCGACCGTTGGCATCGCTCGGCCCGCTGCCGCTCCAGTACGGCTGGGCCACGACACCGGGGGCGATCGTGATCGGCGTGTCCGTTCCGCTCCCGTTCCCGGTCGCGGCAGAGACCAGCGCCCCCGGCACCGCCGCGCCGCTCTGGGCCCGGACGGTCACGGTGACCGTGGTGACGGGTACCGTGAAGTCGACCCGCCGGGTGGTGGTCACGTCGAGATCCGAGCCGTTCAGCACGTAGGACTGGTCGACCGCGCCGGAGCTTCTGCGGCTGAGGGACAGCTGGTAGTGGGCCGGCGGGACCGAGATGGAGAAGGACCCGTCGGCGCCGGCCGAGGTGTACCGGTAGCCAGGGGCGAGCGGCCCGGTCGGAAGGTTGGGGTTGAAGAGCGACACGGAGGTGCCGGAGAGAGGGTGGCCGGAGCCGTCGCGCACGATGCCCGACAGGGTCGCCTGAACCGGCCCGCCGCCCGCCGCCCCGGCCGCCGGGACCAACACGACGGTGAGGTGCGAATCGGCCCCGATCGCAACACCGCGCAGGCGGCCCTGCAGCGGCGGGTTGTGGCCGGCGGCGCTGACCGCAAGGTCGTACGTGCCCTGCGGCGCGGCGAGCGAGAAGGCGCCGCCGGAGTCGGACTGGGCCGAGCCGGCCCCGCCGCCCGAAGCCGAGGCGGTAGCGGTCACCGCTGCCCCGGCCACGGCTACGCCGCCGGCGTCCACCACCCGCCCCGAAAGGCGACCGGGCGCCGCTGACACCGCGCCCGAGGCGGGCACGCCCAGCCCCGTCCAACCAAGCGCGCCAGCCAAAATCAGCGCCAGAACCATCCGCTTGCGAAGCCGCACGACCGCCGAACCCCTTCGTCTGCCTGGTATCCGCCCAAAGTGGCGGCACGGCCCAGACAGTTCGCCTACCGGCCTGTCCCGACCTGCTGGACGGGGAAACCGGCGCGTGCCGAGAGCAGGCTCGCGCCATTTCAGCTAGAAAGACGGCGCCGGCTATGCCCTTCTGGGAACAAGATCTGCGCTGTCGGGCACAAGGGGCGAAAGCGGCGTTGCTGATGGGCCGGGAAGCCTTCCCAGGGGGATGGCGCGGCGGTGTCCAGAACCTCTCCTCCGGACCCGGCTCCGGCCGGTAAGGACGAAGAGGAGTTCCGTGGATCCGAGGACTGGGGTGCGCCGCCGCGCCGGGCTGGTAGCCGGGCTGGTGTGTCTGGCCGTTGCGCTGGTACTGCCGTCGTTCGGCGCCGGCGCCGGCGTCGCCTCGGCGGCGGCTGCTGTCGACGGGCAGCTGTCGGGCCGTGTCGTCGACCCGGGGGGCCTGCCGCTGGCGGCGGTCGACGTGGTGCTGCAGAGTCCCGGGACCGCCACGGTCGTCGGACGGGCGACGTCGGACAATAGCGGTCAATACCGCCTGGCCGTCCCCCAGGGAACCTATGAGGTCGCCGCCACCACCACCGCCGCACCGCTGCGCCGGGGCCTCCTCGATGGTGTCACGGTGGCCGCCGATTCCCGGCTCACGATCGTGCTGGCCGGTACGGCCGGCATCCCCGCCCCGACGGTGACGTTGTCCGGCCGGCTGAGGGACCGCAACGGTAACCCGATCCCCGGAGTTGGCCTCAGCCTGAGCGGCAACTCCGGCGCCGGTGGTTACGCCTCGTCGGTCACCGCCGCCGACGGGCAGTACTCCTTCGCCGTCGCACCCGGCCGCTGGTCCCTCTCCGCCTACGGCTATGACAGCAGCAGCGGGCCATCGGCGCTGGCCGTGCCCCGCCCGAGTTTCAGCTTCAACATGTCGTCGCCCTTCGACCTGGCCGCCAACCGCCGCCAGGACCTCACACTCCCGACCTTCGACCTTACGGTCACCGTGCGAGACGGGTCCGGCGCTCCCTTGCCGGGGGCGGCGGTGAACTCCACCTACTCCAGCAGCGCCAGCTTCGAGGTCTTCCCGGGCGGGACCGCCACCGGCGGCTGGCAGGCCCGGGGCACGACCGACGGCAACGGCCGCACCGTCCTCACCGGCCTGCCGACCGCCTCCCTGGCGGTGTCCGCCACCCCCGCCGGCACGGCCCTCGGGACCACCGCCCGCACCGGCGTCACCCTGACCGCCAACACCAGCGTCGATCTGGTGGCCCGGCCGCCGGTGACCGTCCACGGCGTGCTGCGGGACCACGACGGGACGCCTCTCGCGAACGCGCCCGTGTCCCTCGCCGCCGGGTACTTCACCGCCTCGACCACCACCGGCGCCGACGGCAGCTACCGCCTCTCGGTCGGGCCCGGCCCGTGGATCTTCATGGCCGGCACCCCGACGGCCCCTCCCTACGGCGGCGGCAACGCCTTCGGCTTCTCCACCAACCCCGTCTCCATCACGAGCGACCAGACGCAGGACCTCACCGTCCCCGGCACGATCCTGCATGCCCGAGTCACCGACCCCACCGGCGCCGCCGTGGCGGGCGCCTCGGTCTTCGCCGGCAACGACCTGTCGGGTACGCCCGGCGAGCTCTTCCCCGGGAGCGGCGGAGTGGGCTGGCGGAGCGCGTCCCAGCTCGCGGACCCGTCTGGCCACGCCGACCTGCTGGTGATCCCCAACTCGACGACGTCTGTCAGCGCCCGGCCGCCGAGCGGCTCAGCCTACGCCGGGAGCCTCCCACAGTCGGTGAGCGCATCGGTCGCGATGGTGAACGTGGGGCTCCGCCCGACGGTCACCGTCCACGGCGTCGTAGACCCGTCCGACCCCAACGGGCAGATCTCGGTCAACTTCTACAGCTCGACAGACCCGAGCGGGATGGGCACCGGTACCACCACCGCCGACGGTTCGTACGTCCTCCACGCCCCCACGGGCACCTACGACTCGGTTTCGATCAACCAGAACTGCTGCACCTCCGACCCGCCGCCCCCGGACCGGCCGACGACCTGGTACCTGAGCGGCGGGTCGATCAAGCTAACCGGCGACCGCACGCTCGACTTCGACCCGCCGTTCGTGCACGTCGCCCTGCACGCCTACGACGAGCAGGGGTCGCTCCGCCAACTCGGCGCCACGACGTACGGGATGGACGGGTCCGGCCTCGTCGACGTCCCCATGGCCAGCGGACTCCGCAGCCGGACGGGCTACTTCTCCGGCACCGGCCAGGGAATGTTCACCAACGAGGCGACCTTCACGGTCTTCCCCGGAGCGGCCTGGAAGCTCCAGCAGTACTTCAACGGTACGCCGTCGAGCGTTGTCCAGGGCCTGTCCGTGAGCGGCGATACCGACCTCGCCCTCGTGGCCACCACGCCGGGACCGGACCCGGCTCCCGGGTCGACGACGACCACGACGACGGGTCCGACCACGACCAGTACCGGCCCGTCCGGCTCGACGACCACCACGACCGCGCCGACGACCACCACCACCACCACCCGTCCGACGACCACCACGACCACCGCCGCGGGCTCGAACACCACGACGACGACCACGGCGCCGCCCCCGAGCGAAGGCGCCGGTGGTGGCGGCACGCCCGGCGTCCCGACCGGCCGCAATGGGTCCGGGTACTGGATGACGACCGCCGACGGCGAGGTCCACGCCTTCGGTGACGCCAAGGACTTCGGCTCCCCCACGGGCGACCTCGGCGGCGCCCGTGTCGTCCACCTCGAACCGGCCCCCGACGGAAAGGGCTACTGGATTCTCGACGACCGGGGCCGGGTCCACGCCTACGGCTCGGCCGTCGGACTGGGCGACGTCGTCCTCACCACCCTGGCCGGCGGCGAGAAGCCGAGCGGCCTGTCCGCCACCCCCACCGGCGCCGGCTACTGGGTCTTCACCGACCGGGGCCGGGTCCTGACCTTCGGCGACGCCACCTTCTACGGCGACATGTCGAAGACGCACCTCAACGGGCCCATCGTCGGCTCGGTGGCCACCCCGTCCGGCCACGGTTACTGGCTCGTCGCCTCCGACGGCGGCATCTTCTCCTACGGCGATGCCGCCTTCCATGGCTCGACCGGCAACCTGAGGCTGAACAAGCCGGTCATGGGAATGGCCCCGGCGGCCAGCGGCGGCTACTGGCTGGTGGCCTCCGACGGCGGCATCTTCGCCTTCGACGTCCCGTTCCACGGGTCCATGGGCGGCACCAAGCTCAACAAGCCGATCTCGGGAATGGTCCCCGGGCGCGACGGCTATCTCATGGTCGGCCAGGACGGCGGCATCTTCTCCTTCGGCGACGTCGCCTTCCACGGCTCACTCGGAGCGCACCCGCCCGCCTCGCCGGTGGTCTCGGTCGCCCTGGTTCCCTGACCAGTGCCCTTCACAGGAGGCTCCACAGTGCGGAGGCGGTCGCTCGCCCCTTCTACCGGCGCAACACCGCGTCGTCCCGGAATCGTTTCGGGCTCCAGGTCTCGCGGGGTTGCCGTCCTGGTGGCAGTCCTCGCCGTGATCGTCAACGTCGTCGGTGTGGCGCCCAGTGCATCCGCCTCGCCGGGTGGCTCGCTCGTGGCGAGCGGCCGACCGATGGCCTCGGTCGACTTCGTCGACGGCAGCCGGGGATGGACGGTCGGCGCGGGCGGCCTCATCGCGGTCTCCTCCGACGGAGGCACCAGCTGGGTACGCCAGGTCGCGCCGACGTCCGAGCAGTTGACATCGGTGAGCGCCGCCGACCGGTCCCACGCCTGGGCGGTTGGCGCCCGGGGCACCGTCGTGGCCACTACCGATGGCGGTTCACACTGGGTGCAGCAGTCCGTTCCCGCCGTCGAGCTGCTGACCGGCGTCGACTTCCCCACGGCCACCGACGGGTACGTCTCGTCGGCCGGCGGTTCGGTCCTCGTCACCCACGACGCCGGCGTCACCTGGCGGTCCACCCCCCCCGCCGGGCCGCTGTCGATGTTGTGGGCGGTCGACTTCGTGGACGCCCAGCACGGCTGGGCGGTCGGCGACGACGGGAACACCAGCGGCGTCATCTACCGCACCGTGGACGGCGGGGCGTCGTGGGCCCGGACGAGCCTGAGCCCGCAGGGCAACTACAACGGGCTGCGGTCGGTGAGCTTTGTCTCGGCCGGCGAGGGCTGGGCGGTCGGGGACTCGGGTTACGTCTGGCACTCCACCGACGGCGGTGCGACGTGGCGGTCACAGCCGAGCGCCGCCACCGGTCTCCTGAGCGGCGTACGGTTCGCCAACACCAAGACGGGGTGGGCCGTCGGCAACGAGTACGCCACCGAGGTTGTCAAGACGGTCGACGGCGGGGCGAGCTGGAGCCGGGCCGCCGTACCGGCCGGAGCGACGGTGGCCAGCGTCGACGCTGTCGACGCGACCCACGCCTGGATCGGCGCCGGTCCCGCCTCCGTCCTCGCCACCTCTGACGGATCGACGTGGTCCCGCCACCCCCTGAGCGTCGAGCGCACCGCCGCCGACCTGCTCGCCGTCGCCGCACCCGACGCCTCCCACGTCTGGGCGGTCGGCCGCCGGGGCGCCGTCATGGCCAGCACCGACGGCGGGGCCACCTGGCACCTCCAGTCGTCGGGGACGACGGTCGACCTCACCGGCGTGTCGTTCGTCGACCCCACCCACGGATGGGCCGCCGGCTACGACGACAATGCCAACACCGTGGCGCTGGTGCGGACGACCAACGGGACCACCTGGACCCAGAGCGGCACCCTGCCGACGCCGACACCGATGATCTTCGACATCAAGTTCACCGACCGGCTGCACGGCTTCGTCGGCACCTGGAGCGGGCTCTACACCACCGACGACGGCGGCACCACCTGGGTCGGCTCGCCCGCCAACACCGGGCCGGTCAGGCAGATCGACTTCGTCGACACCCAGCACGGCTGGATTGCCACCGGCTCGTCCGTACTGCGGACGACCGACGGCGGCGCGACGTGGACGACGTCGATCGCCTACGGGCAGTTCCCCGGCACGTTCGACACGGTGGAGTTCCTCGACGCCGCCCACGGCTGGGTCGGGACGGCCTACCGCACGTCGGACGGCGGCGCCACCTGGACCCGCACATCCGCGTCGCTGTCCGCCTCCGACGTCAAGTTCACCGATCCGACCCGGGGCTGGGCCGCCCTGTCGACCGGGAGCCTGGCCCGCACGCTCGACGGCGGTCAGACATGGACGCCGTTCGGGACCAACCTCGGCCCCTGGGGGGCCACCCCGTCGCCGTACCTGGTCCCGTCCCTGCACCGGCTGGCGGTCGTCGCCGACCACTCCGGCTGGGCCGTGGGCGACAGCGGCACGATCCTCCAGACCCCGACGTCCGAGGCGGCCGCGGCGTCCCTCGAGGCGACGACCCCGTCGGTCGGGCAGCCCTGGACCCTGACCGCCACCGTTGTCACGTCCGCCTACCAGGACCCGCCCACCCTGGACACGCCGACCGGCACGGTGACGTTCTCCGACCGGGGCACCGCCCTCGGCACTGTGGCGCTCGGCCCCGACGGGCGGGCTTCGCTCGCCGCGCCGCTCGACGCCTCCCTCCACTCCCTGTGCGCCACGTACAACGGGGACAGCGACTTCGGGCCCCGGCGCTCCGTGGCCGTCATCGTCGACCTCGGCCCGACGGCGCCCCCGCCGACCACAACCACGACCACGACCACGACCAGCCCGTCGACGTCACCGACGACCCAGCCGCCTTCCGGCACGACGACGACCACCGGGCCGGGGCCGTCGCCGACCACGACGACGACGCAGCCGACCAGCACCACCCCGCCGTCCGACAGCCGCACCACCGGGCTCCGGTCCGGCTATTGGATGCTGACCGCGGCCGGCCGGATCTACGGGTTCGGGGACGCCAAAGATCTCGGCGGCGCCACAGTGCCCGACGCCGTGCACATCGAGCCGACCCCGACCGGGAACGGCTACTGGGTGCTGTCGGCCGGCGGGGGCGTGACCGCCCGGGGCGACGCCCCGGCCCTGGGCAACGCCGGGCTCGCCCGTGGCGAACGGGCGGTGAGCCTTTCGGCCACACCAGACGCCACCGGCTACTGGATCTTCACCGACAAGGGTCGTGTCATCAACTTGGGCCGAGCGCCGTTCTTCGGCGACATGGGCGGCGCGAAGCTCAACGGCCCGGTACTCGGGTCAGTGGTCACGGCGACGGGCAAGGGTTACTGGATGGTGTCCTCCGACGGCGGCATCTTCAGCTTCGGAGATGCCACCTTCCACGGCTCGACCGGGAACCTGAAACTCAACAAACCGGTGATAGCCATGGCCCCCCAACCGGACGGCGCCGGGTATTGGCTCGTGGCCTCCGACGGCGGGATCTTCGCCTTCGACGTCCCCTTCTACGGATCGATGGGCTCCGCTCCGCTGAACAAGCCGGTCTCGGGCATGGTTCCCGGCCGGAACGGCTACCTGATGGTGGCCCAGGACGGAGGCATCTTCTCCTTCGGGAACGTCGCCTTCCATGGCAGCCTCGGCGCCAACCCCCCGTCGTCCCCGGTCGTGTCCGTCGCCCTCCTCCCCTCCTGATGAATACGGCCCGGCGCCGCTGCGACGCCCGCTTCGCCGGATCTATGGGGAGGGTTTTCGTGATCCGGCGGTCGCTTCCGTCGCTGTTCTCGTTGGTCGTCCCTCAGATGCCAAGCTGTTCGGGCCCGACGAGGCGACCCATCCGGATCACCGCCCGCACGTCGAGGAGCGCTTCGAGTTGGTGGAGGGGATTGCCGGCCACGGCGACGAGATCGGCGTCGTAGCCGGCCGCGATCCTGCCCTTCCGATCGGCGACTCCGCAGGCCTCCGCGGCCACGGTCGTGGCCGAGGCGAGCGCCTCGACGTTGGCCAGACCGATCGAGGCAAGATGGATAATTCCCCACGGCAGGACCCCATGTGGCTTGCGCTGGATGACACCGGCGTCCGAGCAGCAGACAAGACGAACGCCCACACGGTGCATGCGGGCGAAGTTGGCCCATCGCTGCTCGATCCGTTCTGCCACGTATGGAGGGATCATCTCTCCTTCTGGCAGCAACGCTTCGGTGGCGCCGACAAAGGTCCCCGCTATGACCATGGCGTCAACGGCCCGCCAGTCCGGTTCGACACCATCTTCGGTGAAGAAGGAACCATGCTCAATGCCGTCCACGCCTGCCGCGACGGCGTCCGTGATGCCTCGAGCTCCCTGGGCAGGA
>JAUZEX010000550.1 GCA_030838815.1 Actinomycetota bacterium | reverse complement strand
TCGCTCGTCGCGGCCGACCCCCTCCCGGCGCTGGCCGAGCGGTTCGCGGCCGGGGCCGACCTCGGGCCCGAACTGCTCGGGCTGCTGTCGCTGCCCAACATCGGCGACTCGTCCTGGGTGTGGCGGCAGTACGACCATCAGCTCTTCCTGAACACGGTGGCCGGACCGGGCTGCGATGCCGCCGTCCTCCGGCTGCGGGACACGCAATCAACGTCGGGGGACACCCCCGGAGCCCCGGGGAAGGCGCTGGCCCTCACCACCGACGGGAAGGCCCGGTTCTGCCTGCTCGACCCCCGCACCGGCGCTGCCCTGGCCGTGCTGGAGGCGGCCCGCAACGTCGCCTGCACCGGCGCCCGGCCGATGGCCCTCGTCAACTGTCTGAACTTCGGCAACCCCGAGCATCCCGAGGTGATGTGGCAGTTCGCCGAAGTCGTGGACGGGATGTCGGAGGCCTGCCGGACCCTGGGCCTTCCGGTCATCGGCGGGAACGTCAGCTTCTACAACGAGTCGGGTGGCGCCGACATCCACCCGACGCCCGTGGTCGGCGTCGTCGGTCTGATCGACCGGCTCGATTCCCGGATCCCGCCCGCCGCCCTCGCCCCCGGACAGACCATCGTCGTGCTGGGCGACACAGCGGCCGAGCTGGGCGGATCGGAGTGGGCGGCAGGCCGCCACGGGCTTGTGGGCGGCATGCCGCCGTCCGCCGACCTGGCCGCCGGCGCCCGACTCCACGAACTGGTGTCGAGCCTCGTGGTCGACCGGGTCGTGGCCGGCGTCCACGACTGCTCCGACGGCGGTCTGGCCGTGGCCCTGGCCGAGATGGCCATCGCCGGCGGGTGCGGCTTCGCCGTCGTGTCCGAGGGCACCCTGGCGGCGCTGGTGCCCGCCGTGGCCTGCTTCTCGGAGTCGGCCAACCGGGTCGTCCTGGCGGTCGCCGCCGGACGGGCCGACGAGGTCCTCGGCCGGGCGGCCGCCGCTGGAGTGCCTGCGGCGGTGCTCGGCACCGCCGGCGGCGACCGGCTGCGGTGGACCGGCGCTTTCGACGTGGCGCTGGCCGACGCCGAGGTTGCCTGGCGCGACGCCCTGCCGTCCGCGCTGGCCGGCGGCGTCACGCCAGTCGGCTAGGGGCGCCGGGCTTCGAGGGCGTCGAGGAGTTCGTCGGGGACGTTCAGGTCGCCCAGCCCCGTACCGAGGGCGAGGTCCGGCTTGTAGCGGCCGTGGTAGTCGCTGCCGCCGGTGACGGCCAGGCCGAGCCGGTCGGCCAGGGCCCGCAGCTCGGCCCGCAGCGCGGGGGCGTAGCGGCCGTACTCGCACTCCATCCCGTCGAGGCCGTCGTGGGCGAGGCCGGCGACGAACTCGTCCCGCTCGGGGCCGTCGAAGCCGAGCGACGTCGGATGGGCCAGCACCGCCACCGCCCCCGAGGCGTGGGCCAGGGCGATGGCCTCGGCGGGCAGGAGCCGTTCACGCTCCAGGTAGGCCGGCTTCCCGTTGCCCAGCCACACGTCGAACGCCTCCTGCACCGAGCTCACGTAGCCCTTGCGCAGGAGCACACCGGCCACGTGGGGCCGGCCCACCGATCCCCGGCCGGCCTCGTCGAGGATCTCCTGCAGCGTGACGTCGAGCCCGTGCTGGCGCAGCACGTCCACGATCCGCTCGTTGCGATCGGCCCGGGCCGCCTGCAGGCCACTCAGCCGGTCCTGCAGCGGTCCCGGCGTGTCGGCCAGGAAGTACACGAGGAGGTGCATCGTGGCCGTCCCCACCTCGCAGGAAAGCTCGCATCCCCCGACGAGACGGACACCGACGTCGTCCGCCGCCGCCCGGGCCTCGGCCAGCCCCTCGACGGTGTCGTGGTCGGTGAGGGCCAAGGCCGTCAGGCCTTGGCGCTTGGCCAGCGCCATCAGGTCGCCCGGCGAATCCGACCCGTCGGAAGCGGTTGAGTGACTGTGGAGATCGATCACGTGACGAGCGTAGGTTTTCGGCGGGGCCTCGGGGGGCGGAGCCCCCCGAGTGTCCGTTGGTCGCAGGCGGGCGGCCGCTCGGCGCAGGGGGCGTCGCGCTCGCCGAGGGGTCGTTGATCGTCCCGTTGACCTGCACTTACCCTCTCGGCCCAACGGGACGGTCCAGTCCTGGAAGGGGGAACGGCATGGCAACTGCCGTATCAGGGAGCGCCGCGGACATCAAGTCCCGCGGTTACAGCATCTGGTCCGTGATCCTCGCCTCGTCGTTGGGCACGGCCATCGAGTGGTACGACTTCTACATCTTCGGAACGCTGGCGCCGACGCTGGCGCCCAAGTTCTACCCGCCGGGGGACGAGACGGTGCAGCTGCTGCTGTACCTCTCCACCTTCGCCGTCGGGTTCGTCGTGCGGCCTTTCGGGGCCATCTTCTTCGGCCGGATCGGCGACCTCGTCGGCCGCAAGTACGCCTTCCTGGTGACACTGCTCATCATGGGAACGTGTACGGCCGGCGTGGGTCTGCTGCCGAGCTACGCGTCGATCAAATACGCCGCTCCGATCTTGCTGATCTTGTTCCGGGTGCTGCAGGGCCTGGCGCTCGGCGGTGAGTACGGCGGGGCGGCCATCTACGTGGCGGAACACGTGCCCGACGACAAACGCGGGTTCTACACGAGCTTCATCCAGGTCACGGCGACCATGGGCCTGTTCATCGCCCTCATCGTCGTGGTCGTCACCCAGCGGAACATGTCGGCCAAGTCGTTCGCCGAGTGGGGCTACCGGATCCCGTTCCTCATCTCCATCCTCTTGGTCGGGGTGTCGCTCTACATCCGGCTGAAGATGAAGGAGTCGCCGATCTTCCAGCAGCTCAAGGACGACGGCAAGACGTCGAAGACGCCGCTGGCCGACGCCCTCAAGGGCTGGCAGAACTGGAAGCGGATCCTCACCACCCTGTTCGGCGCCACCGCCGGCCAGGCGGTCGTGTGGTACACGGGCCAGTTCTATGCGCTGTTCTATCTGACGACGATCCTCAAGCTGGACACCGAACCGGCGCGTCTGGTCATCGCCGTTTCCCTGGCCCTCGGCATGCCCCTGTTCATCTTCTTCGGTGCCCTGTCCGACAGGATCGGGCGGAAGTGGATCATGATGGCGGGGATGCTGCTGGCCTGCATCGCCTACATCCCGATCTATCACGGGATGCAGGCCGCGGCCCGGACGGACATCGTGAAGCTCAAGTCGGTGAACGACAAGGTCACCGGTGAGCCGAAACTGAGCGCCATCAACAGCCAGGGCAAGGTGGTCTCGGCGGCGGACAAGACGACCGCCGCCACGAAGAAGCAGGGTGCCGTGCCGCCCGCCCGGAAGCCGAACTATCCGGTGCTGGTCTTCCTCATCTGGCTGCAGATGGTGTTCGTCACCATGGTCTACGGGCCTATCGCCGCCTACCTGGTGGAGGCCTTCCCAGCCAAGGTGCGGTACACGTCCCTGTCGTTGCCGTACCACCTCGGCAACGGTCTCTTCGGGGGCATGCTGCCGCTCATCGGCCTCTACATCTGCGCATCGACCAAGAACATCTACGCCGGCCTCTACTACCCGATCGGGGTCGCCGCCGTCACCTTCGTTGTGGGATCGCTCCTGCTGAGGGAGACGCACGACGTCCGGATCTGGGACGAGACGCTGGCCCACGGCGAGACCGCGGCGACTCCGTCGGCGTAGGCCTCCGGAGCCTGGAGCAAGGAAGGGGGCCGGCCTGCGGGCCGGCCCCCATCCTTTTTTCCGCCCCACCATCC
>JAUZEX010000521.1 GCA_030838815.1 Actinomycetota bacterium | reverse complement strand
TCGCCATGGAGCTGTCGTTCGTGAACGGCATCGTGCAGGGCATCTTCGGGCCGCTGGCCTGCGGGATGCCGGTCGTGATGTTCGAAGGCATGCTCGACACGCCCACCTGGGCCCGGGCGTGGGAGATCGTCGAGCGCTACGGCGTCAACACGCTGTTCACCACCCCGTCGGTCGTCCACCACCTTCGCCAGAGGAACACCGGATCGCCCGCCCACGACCTCGGCACGCTGCGGCTCGTCGTCACCGGGGGTGAACGTGCCGACCACGGCGACGCGATCTGGCTGGAGCATCTCGTAGAGCCGGACGGGCCTGTGGTGGTGAACGCCTGGGGGCAGACGGAGACCGGCGGGGCGGTGCTGTTCAACCCGTTGCCCCGGGGCCCCGGCAGCATCCCCGATCCCGGCGTGGAGATCGTCGACGGCTCCGGCCGCGCCGTTCCGGCCGGCATCACCGGCGAGATGGTGCTCAAGAACCCGTGGCCCGGACTGTTCCTCGACATCGAAGGACACTCGGACGTCCACGGCCGGTACCGTCGGTACGGGCCCGAGGCCTCGTTCTGCTACGCCACCGGCGATCTCGCCGTCCAGCACCCCAACGGCGATCTCGAGATCATCCGGCGGCTCGACTCGGTGGTGAAGGTCTCAGGACAGCTCGTTTCCCTGGCTGACATCGCCGAGGCCCTCGGCGAGCACCCTCTGGTCGAACAGGCCGTCGCCGTGCAGACGCTCGACGCCGAGGGAAGCCGGTTCGTGCTCGGGTGCGTGGTCCTCATCGATGAGGCGTCACCCGAGTCGAAGCTGGCCGATGACCTCCGTCGCCATGTCCACGAATGTCTCGGGGGCCTCGCTCGCCCGGGGAGCATCGCCTTCGTCGAATCGTTCCCCGGCGAGGCCACGAACGTCGAACTGCGCCATGCGCTGTCCCTGGTCGGTGCGGGGCGAGGGAAGGCCGAGAGCTTCGTGGTCTCGGCCGTCCAGCTCGACGAGGCGATCGCCGCCACGCGATCGGCCTGATGCTACCGGGCGAGCTTCTCGACGGGCGTGAAGCGGGCGTTCCGGCCCGCCGAGTGCTGGTCGAGCCACGTGCTGCGCTCCCGGCGCTTGCGCTCGTCGAGCCGGGCCGCGTAGCCGGGCAGCAGCCGTCGTCCGAGCTCGTCGCGCAGGTTCCCGGGTAGCCGCAGCAGGGGCAGCCACCGCTGCCAGGGGGCGGGGGTCGGCAACCGGTTGGCGGTGAACGTCTCCTCGGTGAGGAAGAAGCGGGTCCAGCCCAGCATGGTGCGCTGCTCGCGGCCCTTGCGCCGGCGGGTGTCCCGGTCGTCCCGGGCCGTCGGCCCGAAGGCGGCGACGAAGGACTGGGACAGCCGGCGGCTGTCGTCGTTGTCGTCGGGGCTGTCCATCGAGAACATCAGGTAGGTGAGCCGCCACCAGTCCTCGATCGTCTCGGGGTAGTACGGCGGCTCGATGCCCATCAGGTAGCCGATGTAGCGCCAGAGGTGCATGTGGTCGAGGATCTCCGCATCGCTCGGCCAGTAGCCGATCAGCTTGGCGTGCTGGTTGATCACGAAAGAGAGCGTGATCGGGCCCATCTGGGAGTTCTGGCTCAGCGGCACACCGAGCCGGTCGGCGTCCCACTCCGGGTGGGCGGCGACCTTGCGCCGGATCATGGAGTGCATCACACGGACGGTCACCGCCGCCTTGCGCCCGGCGCCGCCTTGGCGCAGCCCGTCCGGCTCCGAGGTGTCGAGCCAGAACCGGCAGGTCTCCAGGTAGCGGCCGAAGGCGGTCCCGCCGGTGTAGGTCCCGGTCAGGACCAGCGGCTTGTGGATCATCTCGACCCGGTAGCCCTCCAGCGAGATCAGCCCGAAGTAGTAGAAGGCGTCAATCCCGTAGCGGCGTAGCACCCGGGCGCCCCGCTCCACCCGCTCCCAGTCCAGCCAGTCCGGCTCGGAGTCGAGGTGCTTGAACAGCGAGACCAGTTCAGGCGGAGCATCGGCCACGCTGTCGATGCCCTGGTCCAGGGCCTGGTCGACCAGGCCATGCAGCCGGCGGGCCCAACCACCGCTGAACGCCGCGTCCACCAGCGCGTCGGACAGGGCGTCGCCGCGAGCCCGGTCGCGGCCCAGCTGGCGGGCGACATCATCGGGGAGCGTCAGCGAACCGGAGACGAACCGGCCGGTGAACGCCGCGACCCGAGCTCCGATATCGGTGTTCAGGTTCTCGAAGTAGCGAAACGACGCAGGAATCGGCAACGAGCTCATGCCCGGAGTCTACGAAGAAATTGGCACTTGTCAATTAAAATTCTGGCGCATATCCTCGGACGATGAACGACGCACGCCCGAGGGGCCGACCGCGCCGGGACGAGCCTCCGGCCCCGATGGACGAGGTGCTCAGCGCCGCGCTGCACGCCTTCGCCACCCATGGGTACCAGGGGGTTTCGGTGCGGACGCTGAACCGCGAGCTCGGGGTCAGTCACAACCTCCTGCACCAGCGCTTCGGCTCCAAGCTCGGCATCTGGTACGCGGCGGTGGAGTGGGGCTTCGGTCGCCTGACCGAGGAGCTCGGTCAGGCGCTCTCAGGGTCCAGCGACGCTCGGGAGCAGCTGCGCCTGTTCATCCGAACCTTCGTGGAGTTCTCCGCCCGGCATCCCGATCTCCAACGGCTCGTCGTCCAGGAGGGAGGCAACGCCTCGGAGCGCCTCACCTACCTGCTCGACCGCTACGTCCGCCCCACCGTCGCCGCGCTCACCCCCACCCTCGGGCGTCTGGCGCGCTCGGGCGGCGTGCGGCCGGTCCCGCCGGAGGTCGTGTACAACCTCATCACCTCGGCCGGCACCAACTACAGCTCGGACGCGCTCACCCGGGAGCTGTTCGGCGCCGCGGCATTGGCCCCCGAGTCGATCCCCCGCTACGCCGAAGCGGTGACCACCGTCATCCTCGACGGCCTCACGACGTGATCTCGTACCGGACGGGCAGGTGCTTGTGGCCTCCGACGAAGATCGAGCGGGTCAGCTCGGCGGGGCCGGAGGGCTCGATCCAGCGCAGGCGGGGAATGAGCTCGCCGAACAGCGCCCGCATCTCCATCTTGGCCAGCAGGGCGCCGAGGCAGTAGTGGGCCCCGAAGCCGAAGGCCAGATGGCGGTTCGGCTGCCGGGCGACGTCGAAGCGGAACGGATCGTCGAAGACGGCCTCGTCGCGATTGGCCGACCAGTACGAGAGCAGCACCCGCTCGCCCGGTTCGAGCCGCTGGCCGGCGAGTTCGTACGGCTCGACCAGGTTGCGGAGGAAGTGGCGAACGGGGCTGACCCAGCGGATCATCTCGTCGACCGCGATCGGGACGAGTTCGGGATGGGCCTGCAGTCGCCGGAGCTCGTCGGGGTTCTCGAGGAGTGCCTGAAGGCCTCCGGCCATGGAGAAGGATGTGGTGTCGTGGCCGGCGGTGGCGATGATGATGTAGTAGGACACCATCTGGAACGGCCCGAGTGGCTCACCGTCGAGTGTGGCGTTGGCGATCACCGAGGCGAGGTCGTCGGTCGGCCGGGCCCGGCGCTCGTCGATGAGTCCCCCGAAGTAGGTGAAGAAGTCGTAGACGACCTGCATCTGGTCCTCGGGGGTGGCTCCCCGGGCCAGCTCGGGGTCGTCACCGCCGAAGAGCTCCTGGGTCAGCTTCAACATCCGCGGGTAGTCCGACTCGGGCAGCCCGAGGATCGACAGGATCACCTCCAGCGGCATCGGCTTGGCGATATCGGCGGCGAAATCGCAGGCGTCGCCGAGT
>JAUZEX010000477.1 GCA_030838815.1 Actinomycetota bacterium | reverse complement strand
GACGTTGAGAATCTGGAACACGAAGATCGGCACCAGGGAGAGCGTGAGATAGCCGTGGCCGATGGTCGTGCCGAAGGGGCCCGACTTGGCCCGCTCGACGTCGACGTGGATCCACTGATGATCGCCGGTGGCGTCAGCGAAGCGGTTGATCTGCTCCTGGTCGATCGTGTGCCAGTCACTGTGCCCGAGGTGCTTCCCGACCAGGCCCGGCAGATCGGCGAGGGCGATGGCAGCGGCATCGCTGTTCATGAGAAACCCCTGTCGCTCGGTCGTCTCGGCACCGGCTCCGCGCCGGTGCGACCACATCGAGCATAGGCCGGGCGGCCCCGAGCAGGACCATCGTCGAACAGCTCATCGGATTGGCCGGAAGGGCAGGACGACCGCCTCCGAAGGCCCACTGTCGGCGGCGTCGCCCAGGCCTTCGGCTACCCGGGCGCCAGCCACGAGACGGGCCCGGAGCGCCCCGAGAGCGAGCCGGACAGGCGCGGGGAATTCGGCCGGCCCGCCGCAGCGGGCCGCCCGGCGGACACCGGCTCCGGTCGCCGCGCCGGGCAGTGGCGCCCGGCCGATGCCGGCCACCCCTCCCCGCCCGTCCCCGACGACCACCACCACCCAGGAGTCGTCGGTGGGCGGGGGCCCGGCGACGTCGAGCGGCTCCACGAGGTGGGCCAGCACCAGCACCTCCGGGCCCTCGGCGTCGGCCGCAGCCCTGGCGGCGGCCTCGACGAAGAGCAGACGCCCACCCCGGCCCGCCACCCAACGGACGGTGAGCCCCGACCGGGCGGCGGCCGCCGCGACGGCCGACTCGAGGTGGCCGGCGACGGCGGCGCTCAGCGGGTCGAGCCCGACCGTGGGCTGGCGGGCGCAGGCGCAGAGGTCAACGACGGGGTAGCCGGCCACCAGCGGGGCAGCCCGCATGGCGGTGGCGAAGGCGACCGGGTCGTTGACCCGCCAGGCCCCGGTCAGCAGGGCGGCCACCGTGGCGAAGGAGGCCGCTCCGCCGGGCACGCGACCCGCCCCGGGGGGCGGCAGGGTCGCCCGGGCCCCGGCCGCCGGGTGGCGGGACATGGCGGCGGCCAGGGCCAGGGAATCACTCCGAGAGGCGAGGGACTGAGGCATACCCGTACCCTACGGACGGGGTATGACAGTCAACGGCCCTGGGGGCCCTGCCGGACCCCCGACGCCATCCGTACTCCGTCCGGCTCCGGATGTTGACACAAACACGACGAACCAGGAGAGACCGGATGTCAGGCGAACCCACCGGTAACCCAGGCCTGCGCCGCGAAGTCGGACCCGTCGTGAGCTACCTGCCTGCGCGCCTGATCCGTGCCGCCGAACGAGGCGGCACCATCACCTTCCTCTCCGCCGACAGCCCCACCACCGACGGTTCGGAGAAGGTCGAGTGGGCCGTCCTCCACGAAGAGGCCAAGGCGATGGCCGTGGCCCTGGCCCGGCGAGGCGTCGGCCCCGGCGCCCACGTCGCCCTCCTGGGGCCCACCTCCCGACCGTTCGTCACCGCCATCCAGGCCAGCTGGCTGGTCGGCGCCACCGTGGTGGTGCTCCCGCTGCCCATGCGGTTGAGTTCCCTCGACGACTTCGTGGCTGCCACCCGGGCCCGGGTCCGGGCGGCTGACACCACGGTGCTGGTGGCCGACCCGATGCTGTCCGGGTTCCTCCAACCCGAGCCGGGCGACCCGCCGGTGGTGCTCCTCTCCGACCTGACCGGCGACGCCAGCGACCCCTGGGCCTGGGAGTGCCCCAAAGAGGACCCGTCGGCCCTGGCCGTCCTCCAGTTCACCAGCGGCTCCACGGCCGACCCAAAGGGCGTGATGCTGCCCCACGCCACGATCTGCGCCAACCTCGACGCCATCGCCGAGGCCGCCGCCCTCGATCCCGCCGATGACGTGCTGTGCAGCTGGCTGCCGCTGTACCACGACATGGGCCTCATCGGGCTCCTGACGCTGGGCATGACGACGGGCACCGACCTCGCCCTGGCCTCCCCGCAGGACTTCCTGGCCGCGCCTGCCCGGTGGATGGAGTGGATGTCGGCGCACCGGGCCACCGCCACCGCCGGCCCCAACTTCTCCTACGCCCTGGCCGCCCGGGCGCTGCGCCGCTTCGCCCCCGGCACGCTCGATCTGTCCCGGTGGCGGATCGCCCTCAACGGGGCGGAGGCCGTCGACCCGAAAGCGGTGGCGGACTTCGTGGCCGCCGGTGCGCCCCACGGCCTGGATCCCGGGGCGGTCTTCCCGGCCTTCGGCATGGCCGAGTCGACCCTGGCCGTCACCTTCCCCGAGCCCGGCCGGGGGCTGCGCACCGATCCCATCGACCGGCGGGTGTTGGAAACCGATGCCTACGCCGCCCCCGGCGACCCCGAGGCCGAGGGCACCCGGCACCTCGTGCGGCTCGGCCGGCCCGTCCCCGGGCTGGAGATCCGGATCATCGACCCTGTCAGCGGCGACGTCCGGGCCGACCGGGAGGTCGGCGAGCTGGAGATCCGGGGGACGTCGGTGACCACCGGCTACTACCGCCGGCCCGACGCCACCGAGGCCGCCTTCCACGACGGCTGGCTCCGCTCCGGCGACCTCGGCTACCTCGTCGACGGCGAGCTGGTGATCTGCGGCCGCATCAAGGACCTCATCATCGTCGGCGGCCGCAACGTCTATCCCGAGGACGTCGAACGGGCCGCGGCCTCGGTCGAGGGCGTGCGGGCCGGCAACGTGATCGCCTTCGCGGTGGACGGGCGCCGGGGCAAGGAGGCCCTCGTCGTGGTGGCGGAGTCGAGGGACCCCGACCTGGAGAGCGTGCGGGCGGCGGTGGCCGGCCGAGTCCGGGAGGTCGTCGGCCTGCCGCCGGAGGAGGTCGTGCTGGTCGAGCCGGGGACGCTGCCCAAGACGTCGTCGGGCAAGCTCCAGCGCTCCCTGTGCCGCAGCCGGTACCTCAGCGCGGCGCTGTCACCGCGCTGAGTACGACTGGAAGGCCGGTCACGCTTCCGGGGCCGAACGGCTCCTGAATGCTAGAAACGGCCCGATGCAGCCCCCAACTTTGACGTTCTCTCGGGGGGACACCCCCCGGCCCCCGGGTCCCGGCCGGTGATCGCCGAAGAGCTGGCCGGTCGGCGCGTCGCCGTCACGGGCGCCACCGGCTTCCTGGGGACGGCACTGGTCGAGCGGCTCCTCCGCTCCGTGCCCGGGTGCGAAGTGCTGCCCCTGGTCAGGCCCGGACGGCGGGCCGGCGCCGCCGAGCGGGTTCGGCGCGACATCCTCCGCAACGACGCCTTCGACCGGCTCCGGCGGGAATGGGGCGAGCGCTTCGAGGCCGAGATCGCCCGGCGGGTCCGGCCCGTCGGCGGCGACGTGTCGCTCGACGGCCTCGGCCTCGACGACGCCGGCCGCGCCGCGCTGGCGGAGGTCGACGTCGTCATCCACTCGGCCGCCGCCGTCTCGTTCGACTCGCCCCTCGATGCGGCAGTGGCCGTCAACCTGCTTGGCCCGTCCCGCGTCGCCCAGGCGCTGGCCGCGGTCGGCTCGCGGGCGCATCTCGTGTCGGTGTCGACCGCCTACGTGGCCGGCAACCGCCGGGGGGAGGCCCCCGAGGCCCTCCTCACCGACACGCTGTTCTCCACCGAGGTCGACTGGCGGGCCGAGGTCGCCGGCGCCCACCGGGCCCGGGCCGACGCCGACGCCGAGAGCCGCCGGCCGGAAATGCTGAAGAAGTTCTCCAAGGCCGCCCGGGCCGAACTCGGCGCGGCGGGCACGCCGCTGCTGGCCACCCGGGCCGAGCGGCTGCGCGAGCAGTGGATCGACGACCGGCTCGTGGCGCTGGGCCGGGCCCGGGCGGGCGCCCTCGGCTGGCCCGATGCCTATGCGTACACGAAGGCTCTCGGAGAGCGGGCCCTGGCCGAGAACCGGGGCGACGTCCCCGTCAGCATCGTGCGGCCGTCGATCATCGAGTCGGCGGTGGCCGATCCCTACCCGGGCTGGATCCGGGGCTTCCGCATGGCGGAGCCGGTGATCATCTCCTACGCCCGGGGCCTGCTGAAGGAGTTCCCCGGCCTGCCCGAGGGAGTCGTCGACGTCATCCCCGTCGACTACGTGGTGGCCGCCACCCTGGCGGTGGCTTCGGGGCCGGTGCCCGAGCAGCCGGCCGTCTACCAGGCCGTGACGGGCAGCCGGAACCCCCTCAAGTACCGGACGCTCGTCGACCTCGTCCAGGACTGGTTCTCGGCCCGGCCCCTCTACGACGACGCCGGCCAGCCGATCGTGGTTCCGGACTGGTCGTTCCCCGGCCGGGGGAAGGTCCGCCGCCAGCTGCACCGGGCGGTGAAGGGGCTCTCGGCGGCCGAGAAGGCCGTGAACCACCTGCCCGTCCGGGGAGCGAAGGCCGACGTGGCCGCCCGCTTGGAGGAGCGCCGCACGCAGGCCGAGCGGGCCCTCGGCTATGTCGAGCTCTACGGCGCCTACGTCGAGACCGAGGCCCGCTTCGACGACCGCCGCGCCGCCGCGCTGTGGGAGACCCTGCCCGACGCTGACCGGGCCGCCTTCTGCTTCGATCCCCGCACGATCGACTGGCCGACCTACATCAGCGATGTGCACCTGCCGTCGATCGTGCACCACGCCCGGGTGCGCACGAAGCCGGGGCCCAGGGGCGGCCCGTCCCGCAGCGATCGGGGCCGGCGGGCCGTGCTGGCCCCGGAGCGCACCCTGGCCGTCTTCGACCTGGAGAACACGCTGGTGGCCTCCAATGTGGTCGAGTCGTACTCCTGGCTGGCCAGCCGGCGCATGGACACCGGCCAGCGTGTCCGGTTCGTGGCCCGCATGCTCTCGGAGGCTCCTTCACTGCTGGCGCTCGACCGCCGCGACCGGGGCGACTTCCTCCGCCACTTCTACCGCCGCTACGACGGCGCCCCGGCCGACCGGCTGCGGGCCGACGCCTGGGAGCTGTTCAGTGACCTGCTGCTGGAGAAGTCGTTCCCGGAAGGGCTGCGCCGGGTGCGGGAGCACCGCCGGCTCGGCCACCGCACGGTGCTGCTGACCGGGGCGCTGGACTTCGTCATCGAGCCGCTGCGGCCGCTGTTCGACGACGTCGTGTCGGCCACCCTCGACGAGCGGGACGGGCGCCTCACGGGCGAGCTCATCTCCGTGCCGCCGACCGGCGAGGCCCGGGCGCTCCTGCTGGCGGAGTACGCCTCGGCCAACGATCTCGCCCTCACCGACGCCGTCGCCTACGCCGACTCGGCCTCCGACCTTCCGATGCTGGAGTCCGTCGGCTTCCCGGTGGCCGTCAACCCGGAGCCGAAGCTGGCCACTATCGCCCGCCGCCGGGGCTGGCTCGTCGAGCACTGGTCCAAAGCCCCCGGCGGACCGAGGCCGTTGCTCCCGATGGGAGCCCGCCCGTGAAAGCCCTGCGTTTCTCCCGGTCGCTGCCGCGCTTCGCCGCGGCGCGGGTGGCGGGTTCGATGGCACCGGGCGGCGGGGTCCGGGTCGGCCCCCTGGCCCTCGTGGAGGCGCCCGACCCGGCCGAGCCGGGGCCGGGTTGGGAAAGGGTGCGCCCCGTCCTGGCCGGTATCTGCGGCTCCGACCTGGCCACAGTGGCCGGGAAGTCCTCCCGCTACTTCGAGCCGATCGTGAGCTTCCCGTTCGTGCCCGGGCACGAGATCGTCGGCACGACCGAGGACGGTGCCCGGGTGGTCGTCGAGCCGGTCCTCGGCTGCGCCGCCCGCGACATCACGCCGCCCTGCCCGGCCTGCGCCGGGGGATCGACCGGTCGCTGCGAGCACCTGACTCTCGGGCACCTCAAGCCGGGGCTGCAGACCGGGTACTGCGCCGACACCGGAGGCGGGTGGTCGACCACGCTCGTCGCCCACGCCAGCCAGATCCACCCGGTGCCCGAGACCTTGTCCGACGACGGGGCGGTGATGGTCGAACCGGCCGCCTGCGCCGTGCACGCCGCCCTGCGGGCCCGGGTGCCGGGCGGCGGTCTCGTGGCCGTGCTCGGCGCGGGGACGCTCGGCCTGTGCGTGGTCGCGGCGCTGCGTCGCTTCGCCCTGCCCGGCACGGTCATCGTCGGGGCCAAGCACCCCGACCAGCAGGCCGAGGCCCGCCGACTCGGAGCCGACGTGGCCGTGGCGCCGGGCGAGGTACGGCGGGCGGTGCGGCGGGCGGCCCGGTGCCTGGCGGTGGGGGAGCGGCTGTCAGGCGGCGCCGACGTCGTACTCGACTGCGTCGGCAACGGGGCCAGCATCCACGAGGCGCTGGCCATCACCCGTCCCGGCGGACGGGTCGTTCTGGTCGGCATGCCGGGGCCGGAGCGCCTCGACCTCGCACCGTTGTGGCAGCGGGAGATCGAGCTGGTCGGGGCCTACGCCTACGGGACCGAGGCGCTGCCCGACGGCCGGGCGGCGCGCACCTTCGACCTGGCCTTCGAGTTGGCCGCCTCGGCCGAGTTGGGCCGCCTGGTGTCGGCCCGCTACCCGTTGGAGCGCTACCGGGAGGCGATCGAGCACGCCGCCACCGCCGGCTCCCGCGGCGCGGTGAAGATCGTCTTCGAACCGCAGCCCCTGAAAGCGTCGAAATCGTTGTCACAAAAGGAGAAGCGGACTTGAGCCGCCCGGGTTACGTCCTCGAGGTCGATCGCTCCACCCCGCCGGTCCTCTTCCATCATGGGGAGGGCTTCAGCCTGGAACGGCTCCCCGTCGGGTCCCGGGTGGTCTATCCGCCGGAGCCGGTGAAGGCGCTGCCCGACCCCGACGCCGCCGTCCGCCGGGCACTGCTCGCACCGCTCGGCATGGACCCGCTGCCCGCCTACCTCCGGCCGGGCATGCGGCTCACGATCGCCTTCGACGACATCTCGCTGCCCCTGCCGCCGATGAAGGGCCCCGACAACCGCCAGCGGGTCATCGAGGCCGTCCTCGACCTCGCCGCGGCGGCGGGCGTCGACGACGTCGAGCTCATCTGCGCCACCGCCCTCCACCGCCGCATGACCGACCCCGAGCTCAAGCATGCGGTCGGGAAACGGGTCTTCGACGCCTTCGCCCCCCACGGCCTCCTCTACAACCATGACGCCGAGGACCCCGACGGCATGGAGCTCATCGGCCACACCGACGAGGGCGAGCGGGTCGAGATCAACAAGCGGGCCGCGACCTCCGACCTGCTCGTGTACGTCAACATCAACCTGGTGGCCATGGACGGCGGCCACAAGAGCGTGGCCACCGGCCTGGCGGGCTACCCCAGCCTGAAGCACCACCACAACGTGCGGACCATGCAGCACAGCCGCTCGTTCATGGACCAGCACAAGAGCGCGCTCCATTCCTCGAACTGGCGCATGGGCCGGCTGCTGGCCCGGGACGGGCCGACGATCTTCCAGATCGAGACGACCCTCAACAACGACACGTTCCCCAAGCCGTTCGACTTCCTCCAGCGCCGGGAGTGGGAGTGGGGCGCCCGCGACCGCGCTGCCTACCTGGCCGCCGCCACCGGACTCGAGCGCATGCCCCGCAAGGCGGCCCGCCAGATCTTCCACAAGATCCTCTCGCCCCACGCCATGGCCTCGGTGCACGCCGGTGAGGTGGAGGCCGTGCATGCCGCCACCACCGAGGACGTGTACCGCAGCCAGCTGGTGCCGGTGTCGGGCCAGACCGACATCCTCACGATGGGGCTGCCCTACATCTGCCCCTACAACGTGAACTCGATCATGAACCCGATCCTCGTGATGTGCCTCGGGCTCGGCTACTTCTTCAACCTCTACCGGGGCAAACCCCTTGTGCGGCAAGGGGGAGTGCTGATCATGCACCACCCGACGCCGTGGGAGTTCCACCCCGTCCACCACCCGAGCTACCTCGACTTCTTCGAGCAGGTCCTGACCGAGACCACCGA
>JAUZEX010000440.1 GCA_030838815.1 Actinomycetota bacterium | reverse complement strand
ATGGCCGACAAGGTCATGCTCTACAAGTACGTGGTGAAGAACACCGCCCTGGCCGCGGGCAAGACGGTCACGTTCATGCCGAAGCCGATCTTCCAGGACAACGGCTCGGGTATGCACGTCCACCAGTCGTTGTGGAAGGGCGGCGAGCCCCTGTTCTTCGACGAGACGGGCTACGCCGGCCTGTCCGACATGGCCCGCTGGTACATCGGCGGCCTGCTCAAGCACACGCCGGCCGTGCTGGCCTTCGCCGCCCCGACCACCAACTCCTACAAGCGGTTGGTGCCGGGCTACGAGGCGCCGGTCAACCTCGTGTACTCCCAGCGCAACCGCTCGGCGTCGGTCCGGATCCCGCTGTACTCCAAGAGCCCGAAGGCCAAGCGGCTCGAGTACCGCTGCCCCGACCCGTCCTGCAACCCTTATCTGGCCTTCTCGGCCATGCTGATGGCCGGCCTCGACGGCATCCAGAACCGGATCGAGCCGCCGAAGCCGCTCGACAAGGACCTCTACGACCTCCCGCCCGAAGAGCTGGCCCAGGTCCCCCAGGTCCCCTCCTCCCTCGAAGAGGCCCTCTCGGCCCTGGAGGCCGACCACAAGTTCATGCTGGTCGGAGACGTCTTCACCCAGGACGTGATCGACACCTGGATCGACTACAAGCGCTCCCGGGAGATCGACGCCGTCCGCCTCCGCCCCCACCCCTGGGAGTTCTACCTCTACTACGACATCTAGACCGAAATAGCCTCCGACCTGCATAAACACAGGACAAATCGGCCCGCGGGCCGTCACGGGGCCGTCCCACGCCGGGCGGGTGACTTCGGTCGACCGCCCGGCGTTTCGCGTTCCGGCCACCGTCCTGGGCAGTCACCCTCGACTGAGTTCACGGAGCCTTTGAGGTGGGTGGGCGCAGGCCGGCCAAGGTGGTAACCCTGCCCGAAGTCCACGCCTTCGGCCTTCAGGATGGTCAGGGTCTGTTCGTCCTCGATGCCCTCCGCGACGGTTTGCAGGCCGAAGGCGCGGGCCAGGCTGACGATGGCTTTCACCACATGGAGATTGGCGGGATTGGTCACGAGGTCGCGGACGAACTCGATGTCGATCTTGAGGGAGGTGATGGGGAGCTTCTTGAGGTAGATGAAGCTTCCGTAGCCGGTGCCGAAGTCATCGAGGGCCAGACCGCAGCCGAGTTCGGCCACGCCTCGAGCGAAGGCCTCGCCGGCGACGATATCGAGCATGAGCGCGGTCTCGGTGATCTCGAAGACGAGATTGGCCGGTTCGGCGCCCGTTTCCCGAAGCTGTCGTTCGATGAAGGGGAGCAGGCCCGTGGTTCCGATCGACGCCGCGGAGAGGTTGACTTCGATCACCCGCCCTCCGCCGGCGGCGAGCCGGACGGCTTGGGTGATGACCCAGCGGTCGATCTCGCCGATCAGCCCGTACTTCTCGGCGACCGGCAGGAAGCTGCCGGGCAGGATGATTTCGCCGTCGCGTCCGATCATGCGGAGGAGCAGTTCCTCGCTTGGGCGCCCGTCGGCGAGGGGCACGATGGGCTGGGAGTACAGGACGAGCCGGTGCTCGTCGATCGCGTCGCGGATTCGGCCGATCCAGGCGAGGGAGGCGAGCTCCCGCTCGACGGCGTCCTGCTCCTTCTGCTCCTGGGTGAAGTCACGAAAGACGACCACGACTCCTTGGATCGTCGTTCCGCTGCGGAGCGGTGCGGAGGAGTAGGTGACCGGGAAGATCGACCCGTCCTTGCGGGTGAAAGCTTCGTCGGAGCTCCGTAGCGTCCGGCCCAAGGTGCGAACCTGCAGGAGCGCGCAGTCCTCGGGCAGCACGGCGGTCCCGTCAACCCGCTGGAAATGGACCGCCTCGTGCATCGGCTTGCCCCGCAGCTCGTCCTCGGTCCACCCGAGCAATCTCGAGGCCGCCTGGTTCATATATGTCACGAGGCCATTGGCGTCCAGGGTGTAGAGGCCCTCGGCCATGTTGTCCATGACCACGGCCCGGAACTCCTCGGCCGCATCGCGCTCGCTGATGTCGACGACGACGTTGCCGACACCGATGATCTCGCCGTCGACCCACACCGGGTAGTAACTGGCCAGCCAGTGCCGCGTGCGACGTGACTCCCCCGCGCCGGGCATGGTGACGTCCACGTTGCACACCGCCTCGCCTGCGAGGGCTCGTCCGTAGGCGTCCTGGAGTTGGGGCCAGAGCTCGGGCGCGAGCTCTGCCACCCGGCGGCCCAGATGCTCCGCGACGGACAGGCCGGTGACGTCCGCCAGCATCTGGTTGATACGGACGATGCGAAGTTCGAGATCGACCAGAGCGAAGCCGACCGGAGCGGACGTCTCGATGTTCTGCAACAGCGTCAGGCCTTCCAGGGCTTCCCGCTCCGACCGCCGCAGCGACAGCTCCAACTGCTTCTGGTCCTCGATATCGGTCGCCGTACCGATCCACAGATGGATCTCACCGGCGGCGGTGCGGAGCGGCAGAGCGCGGCACGAGTGCCACCGGAAGACTCCGTCGAAACGGCGGATTCGGTACTCCAGGACAAATTCCGTCCCGGTCCTCGTCGCCTGCTCCCAAGCCCATCTGGCGCGCTCGGCGTCATCCGGATGCACGAGCGCCACCCAGTCCCAGTCGTAGTTCGCCTCCCGCGGGCAGCCCGTGTAGTCGGTGCCCTGGCGGTTGAAGTAGGCCGTCGCGCCATCCGCCGACGCGGTCCAGACGATGTGGGGGATCGACTCGGCGATCAGCTGGGCGAGTGGCGCGTCAGGCAGGAGGATCTCGAACACTGAGTTGGTCACAGGGAGGAGATCGGCCCGCACCCCCGGGGTACCGTTAGGGGCTTTCGTCAGATTTCCTGGTCGGGACCACCCGCCGACTGCTCCGCAGCCGGCTGATAGAGCCGAGCAGCGGCTTGTCGCGAGACCCCCAACCGGCGCGACACCTCCGTCAGGGACAGGCCATCCTCGTCGACCAGGGCCCGGACCACGCCGGCGCGCATCGAGGCCACCGCCTGCTCATACTGGCGGAACGCCTCGGCGGAACCCAGACGCTTCTGCCTCCCGCCGCCGGCGATCAGGTCGTGGACGATCTCGTCGAGTGGCTTACCGGCCATTCGGGCTTCACGGCTGCCCTCCAACTCCCGGATCGCCACCCGGACGGCTTCGCATGCCTGACGCCCGGCTTCAGTGACCTGCTCGACAGCCTCAACGAACCAGTCCTCGGGCATGATTTCCTCGCAAGTGGCGCGACCTACCCGGATCATACGATCGCGTCTACGCGAACGCGAGCCGGTCGAGCACTGTACGTGGTCACAATTCAGGAGCGTCCTTCGCGCCTCGGTTTGGCGCCGACGTAGGCCGCGAGGTGCTCGCCGGTGAGGGTGGAGCGGGCGCCGACGAGGTCGGCGGGTGTGCCCTCGAAGACGACCCGGCCGCCGTCGTGGCCGGCGCCGGGGCCGAGGTCGATGATCCAGTCGGCGTGCGCCATGACCGCCTGATGGTGCTCGACGACGATGACCGACTTGCCGGAGTCGACGAGCCGGTCGAGCAGTCCGAGCAGCTGCTCGACGTCGGCGAGGTGGAGGCCGCTGGTGGGCTCGTCGAGGACGTAGACGCCGCCCTTGTCGCCCATGTGGGTGGCCAGCTTGAGCCGCTGCCGCTCGCCGCCGGACAGCGTCGTGAGGGGCTGGCCGAGGCTGAGGGAGCCGAGCCCGACGTCGGCGAGCCGGTCGAGGATGGCGTGCGCGGCCGGCGTGCGTGCCTCGCCAGCGCCGAAGAACTCACAGGCCTCGGTCACCGACATCGCGAGCACCTCGCTGATGTCGCGGCCGCCGAGGTGGTATTCCAGCACTAATGCCTGAAACCGCTTCCCCTCGCACTCCTCGCAGAGGATGGCGACGCCAGCCATCAGCGCCAGGTCGGTGTAGATGACACCGGCTCCATTGCAGGTCGGGCAGGCGCCCTCGGAGTTGGCGCTGAACAGGGCCGGCTTCACGCCGTTGGCCTTGGCGAACGCCTTGCGGATCGGCTCCAGGAGCCCGGTGTACGTCGCCGGGTTGCTCCGTCGCGAGCCGCGGATCGCCGCCTGCTCGATGGACACCACGCCCGCGCCCGCTGGCCCGGAGAGATAGGGCAGCGACCCGTGCACGAGCGAGCTCTTGCCGGAGCCGGCGACGCCGGTGATGACGACCAGCACCCCGAGCGGGATGTCGACGTCGACGTCGCGCAGGTTGTTCGCCGTCGCGCCGCGGATCTCGATCGTCCCGGTGGGCGTTCGCACCGTCTTCTTGAGGGCGGCCCGGTCGTCGAAATGGCGGCCGGTGACGGTGCCGCTCCCCCGCAGCCCCTCGACCGTGCCCTCGAAGCAGATGGCGCCGCCCGCCGCACCGGCGCCGGGGCCGAGGTCGACGACGTGGTCGGCGATCGCGATCGTCTCCGGCTTGTGCTCCACGACGAGCACCGTGTTGCCCTTGTCCCGCAGCCGCAGCAGCAGGTCGTTCATCC
>JAUZEX010000436.1 GCA_030838815.1 Actinomycetota bacterium | reverse complement strand
CCCGCTGGATCGGCGTGCTCGTCCGCCACGCCCGGCTCGACGTGCCGCTGGCCAAGCTGCCGTCGCTCGGCGCCCTGGCCCGCGGGCTCGACCCGGCCCGGCTGAAGAACGTCGTGGCTCCCGGCCGGATCGGCACCACCGCCGGCCAGTCCGTCGTCTTCCTCACCACCGACGCTGCCCGCCTTTTCGAGGACCTCCGCCCCGATGCCGTCATCGGCGGGGCGGCGGCGGACGGGGCGGTGTCGACCACCACGACGGCGCGGACGGCGGCATCGTCCCCGGGGGCGGCGGAGAGCTCGTCGTCGTCCACCTCGTCCTCGTCGTCGACCACCTCGCCGTCCCCCTCCTCGTTGTTGTCGTCGTCGACCACATCGAGCACATCGAGCACGTCGAGTTCCACGACGAGTTCCACGACGACAAGCCCGTCGAATTGGCCCGCCACGACGAGCACCACCTCGAATCCGGACGATCACGGCAGGCGCGGCCACCGCCGGTAACCACCGTCCACGCCGTCGGTCACAATGAGGGGAGACGTTACGGTGGCCCCACGCCGTGACGGGCGTGTCGCGAAAGGAACTGCCATGCCGGTCCTTGCCCCCGAACGGGAGTCAGCCCCAGCGATGGGTGGTCCAGCGCCGTACCGGGCCGGGAAGTGGGCCGCCCCGCCGCCGCCTCCGACCGCCTACCGCCGCCGGCGCGGGTTCCTCGGCGGCGCGGCGCGGGTGGTGGCCGTCATCGCCGCCGTCCTCCTCGGGTGGGTCGGCATCCACCACATCGGCGATCTCCTGCCGGGGTTCGGAAACCCGTTCCACACCGAACGGGTCGACCGGACCGGCCCCGCCGTCCTCAAGGCGCTCGACGACCTCCACGAGTACCGGGCGGCCACCGGCGCCTACCAGGTGATGGTCGACATCGAGAAGGACGCCCGGTACATCCCGTCCTTCATCAAGGGTGAGCGCACCCTGTTCCTGGCCCAGGGGTCGGTCGACGCCGGGGTCGACTTCTCCGGCCTCGGCCCCGGCGCCGTGACGGTCAACCCCGACAACCACTCGGTCACCATCACGCTGCCCCACGCCGCACTGTCGAAGCCGGTGCTCGACACCGCCGCCAGCCACGTCGTCGACCGCAACCGGGGCCTCCTCGACCGGCTCGGGTCGGTGTTCTCCGACAGCCCCACCGGCGAGCAGGCCCTCTACCTGGCCGCGGAGCCCAAGCTCCGGGCGGCAGCCAACGAATCGGCCCTGGTGGCCAAGGCCGACGAGAACACGACCCAGATGCTGACCAAGTTCCTCGGTGCCCTCGGATTCGACACCGTCCACGTCGTCTTCCAGGACAACCCGGCCTAGCCCCGGAGTCGGATGCGCGATCCGGCCGACTGGATCAGCCGGATCGCGCATCCGAACGGGTTCTATCCCCTAATCGCCGGACGGGCCGGAGAGCCGTAGGTGCCCCAGGCGCCAAACGGCCACGACGAGGGCCACGGCGGTGATCAGCAACAGGCGGACGACGGCGCTGGGGCCTTCCGGTATCCCCTTGCGGTGGAGGACACCGGCGGCGAACGGGCCGTAGCGGGCGTAGACGGCCCGGGCCTCCCAGCCCGGGGACCACTGCGCCACGCCCGACAGCGCCGTCCCCAGCAACCGCTCGCCGAGCACGACGAACCCCAACGACCACACGACGGCCCTCCTGGTGAGGGCGCCGAACAGGACGAACACGGCGACGTAGGCCGCCGACCCGGCGGCGGCGGCCAACGCCAGCGGGCCGATGGCGCCGGGCACGCCGGCGACGAGGCCGGCCACCCCGAACGGCACGGCCAGCGCGGCCAGGGCGGCGAGGAATCCGGCCAGCCACCGGCCGACCACGATGGTGGCGAAGGAGGCGGGGGAGAGCCACGTGAAATGCAGCGTCCCGGACCGGACCTCGGCGCCGAGGACGGCGTCGCCGATCACCAGGCACCCCACCGGCAGCACGACGCCGAACAGGCCGCCGTCGGCCACGTGGGCCAGGGCGATGGGTGCCGAGTCGGGGATCACCTGGGCCAGAAGGGAGAACAGCAGCGCCCCCGCCGCCGGCAGCGCCAAACCGATCCGCCGCTTGGTCGGAAAGCAGGCTTTCAGCGCATAGCCGGCGATGACCACCACCAGCCGGGGATCGAACCGCACCCGCCGCCCCTGCAGCGCCGGTCCGGCTGCTCGCACCTCAGCAACCTCCCGGGCCGCGCCCGTGGAACCCTCCGGCCCGTCGTTGCTTCGGCGCTCGTTCAACGGACCAGCTCCCGGAAGAGGGCTTCGAGGGACTCGTCGAGGGGACGGACCTCCCACAGCCGGACTCCGGCGCCCCGGGCCAGCGCCGGCAGGGCCAGGGCCAGGTCGCCGGCCCGGCGGGTGGCCACCGTGAGCCGATCGCCGTCGACCTCGACGCCGCCGACCGCCTCGTGCCCGGCCAGGGCGGCGGCCAGCACCCGGGGCGGGTCGGCCCGGACCAGTACCCGGCGGGGCCGGTCGGCCATGGCGTCGCGGATGGCGCGGCGGTCGCCGGCGGCCGCCAGGCGGCCCCGGACGAGCACCATGACCCGCTCCGCCAGCCGCTCCACCTCGTAGAGGACATGCGAGCTGACCAGCACCGTCCGCCCCTGGTCGCCGAGCTGGCGGAAGAGCCGGATCAGGTTCCCCCGCTGGACGGGGTCGGCGCCGTTGAGTGGCTCATCCAGGATGAGCACCGTGGGGTTGGAGACGAGGGCGGCGGCCACCTTGGCCCGCTGGCGCATACCTTTGGAGAAGCCCTCCATCGCCCGGTCGGCGACGTCGAGGAGGCCGACGACGGCCAGCCACCGGTCGGGCGCCTCCCGGTCGGCCACCGAGTGGAGGGCGGCCCGGTACCGGGCCAGCTCCCGGGGGGTGAGCCCGCCCGGAACGGCCTCGTCCTCCGGCACCAGCCCGATGTGGCCCTGCACCGTCCGTGCCTTCCTGGGATCACCGCCGGCCACCCAGACCTGCCCCGACGAGACCGACACCAGCCCGGTCACCGCCCGCATCAGCGTCGTCTTGCCCGCACCGTTGGGCCCCAGCAGACCGGTGACGCCCGGCCCGAAGGAGCACGACAACTCGGAGAGCGCCACCTTCTGGCCGAAGAACACCGAGACGCCCGAGACGACGACGGTGGGATCGGCCACGAAGGCCGGGTCGAGGGCCGGGTCGACCGGCGGTCCCGGCGTGACGCCCACGGGCGGATGGGCGCCCGGACCGGACGGCGACGGTGTCGGCGGCGGGCCGGGCGGCGTGGCGCTCACCGCTCGGCCCAGCGGTAGCGCCAGAGGAGAACCGCGACCGACAGCGTCAGCACCCCGGTGTAGGCGGCCAGACCGAGAGCCCCCGCGCCGGGCACGCCGGCCAGGGGGCTGCCGTCGTGGATGTGGCCCTCGAACACCAGGTCGCGGACCAGCAGGGGCAGGGCGAGGAGGTTGAACAGCGGGCCGCGCCCGCCGAGGGCGTTGGCGTCGTGGAGGATGGCGGCCACCACCGAGCTGATGATCGTGAGGCCGAAGACGGAGGCCCCCGCCACCACCCGCCGGGCGGTGAGCGACGACACGGCCAGCGACAACGCGGCGTAGTAGGCGGCCAGGGCGGCCACCGCCACCGGCACCTTCCACACGACATCGGCGTGGTCGGACACGTACTGCAGCGAGCCGTCCTTGCTGACCAGCGTCTGGCCCACGAAGAGCAGGATCTGGGGGAGGATCGAGAAGGCGAACACCAGGCTGGCGATGGCCCCCAGCTTGGCCAGGACGTAGTCGGTGCCGGTCAGCGGCCGGGAGAAGATCACCGGCAACACCCGCTGGCGGCGGTCAGGGCAGACGACGTCGGGAGCGCACACCGCCACGAACAGGAGCAGCGCCGACGAGACGCCGACGTACTCCCGGTAGGTGAAGAAGGAGAAGCCCTCCAGCGGCGAATTCCGTGTGGCGTAACCGATCCCGACGTTGACCGCGGCCGGGATGCTGACCACCGCCAGCAGCGCCAGGGGGAGGAACTTCTGCCGCCACGACCGGCGCAGGCCGATGGCCCGCCGCACCGACGCCTTGTACAGCGCCAGCACCGCCGCCCTCCGCCCGCCCCGGGGCCCGTCGTAGGGCCGGTACCCCCGGTCGTAGACCGCCCCTGTCCCCCGCACCGCGGTGCTCATCGCTCGCCGGCCACGAACGCCTCGTCGAGCGACGCCGCCCGCGACGACAGGCGGTGCAGTGGCAGCCCGAGGTCGGCCAGGACGTCGCGGATGGTGTCGAGGACGGGCCCGGGGTCGGCTCCCACCACGACGTCGACCGCGCCACCTTCCCCGTCCGCCTCGAAGAGCTCGTCGGTGACCACGGTCAGACCCCGCTCGGCGAGGGCTGAGGCGAGACGGCCCCGGCCGGCGTAGACCTCGACGGTGAGCTTCCCGGTCTGGTGGAGGAGCGTCTCGGTCGGGCCGGCCACCACCAGCCGGCCGGCGTCGAGCATCACCACGTGGTCGCAGACCCGGGCCACGTCGTCGAGGAGGTGGGTGGCCAGCAGCACCGAGATCCCGAACGTCGACAGCCGGGCGACGAGGGCCAGCATCTCCTCCCGGCCGGTCGGGTCGAGGCCCGCTGTCGGTTCGTCGAGGAGGGCCAGCTCGGGGTCGGCGACGAGCGACTGGGCCAGCTTGACCCGCTGGCGCATGCCGGTGGAGAAGCCGCCCACCGGCCGGAAGCGGGCCTCGTCCAGCCCCACGAGGTCGAGGACCTCGGAGGCCCGCTGGCGGGCCGCCCGGGCCGGCAGCCCCGACAGCTCGCCCAACGTGGAGACGACGTCGGCCGCGCTCTGGTCGAGCGGCAGGCAGTCGTGCTCCGGCATGTAGCCGAGCCGGGCCCGGGACCCCACCGGGTCGTCGGCCACCGGCCGCCCGGCGACCTCGACGGTGCCCTCGGTCGGTCGCGCCAACCCGAGCAGCAGCCGGAACAGCGTCGTCTTCCCCGCCCCGTTGGCCCCCACCAGGCCGACGAGGCCCCGCGGCACGTCGACGGTCAGCCCGTCGAGCGCCGTAACGCCGCCGTAGCGCTTGGTCAGCCCGACGGTGCGAAGGAGGGGGGTGGCGCCAGTCAGTTCGGTGTCAGTCAGGTCGAGTGTCAGCCGGGTCGGTATCAGGCAGGACGGTGTCAGGGACCGGTCCGGTACAGGTCGCGGGTGACCTCGTCGACGAGGTGGGTGGCGGGGATCGAGTCGACCTCGCCCCGGGCCCGCAGCTCGGCCACGGCGGGCACCGGGTTGGGGTCGGCGAAAAGACGGTCGTCGCCGTAGTCGGGCACCCGGCCGGTCGGGTCGGTCACCCACCACGACGCCTCGAGGGCGATGCCGCCCGGGTCGGAGAAGTAGATCGAGCGCATGATGCCGTGGTCGACGACGTCGGTGACCTCGCAGCCGGCCTCCTTCAACCGGTCCCGCAACGAGAGGAGGGCCTCCTCGTCGGGGAGCGCCATCGACAGATGGTCGAACTGCGCCGCCTGGGGGGTCGGCACCCCGGCCGGCTTGGCGAAGAAGTCGAGGTCGGCGCCCAGGTACTCGAAGAACGCGATCGTCGACCCCGGCCCGAACTCGAAGAAGTAGTGCCGGAAGGCCTCGGTGGCCACCGTGGCCACCAGCCGGGCGCCGAGGGCGCCGGACCAGAACCGGACGGTGGCATCCATGTCGGGGGTGATGAGCGCCAAGTGGTGTACGCCCCGCCAGCGAGGGGACAATTCACCGGGTCCCATTGGTTCCTCCAATCCCGGGCGATCGAGGGCCGTCGTCCGCAACGAGAGCCTAAGCGCCGAAGCGGAGGAGAGTGATGCGCCGAGTGGTCGTGACCGGGGCGAACCGGGGTCTGGGCCTCGAATTCGCCCGCCAGTTGGTGGCCTCCGGCGACGAGGTGGTGGCCACCACCCGTTCGCCCAAGGCCGCCGACGATCTCAACAAACTGGCCTCGACGTCGGACGGGCGCTGCACTGTCGTGCGCCTCGACGTCGCCGACCCGGCCGACGTCGCCGCCGCCGCCCGGCAGATCGGCGAGCGGTTCGAGGCCCTCGACGTCCTGGTCAACAACGCGGGCATCTGGCGCGCCGCGGGGGAGCCGGAGCGGGTGAGTGCCGGGGCGTTGGCCGACCTGCGGGCGGAGCCCGTGCTCGAGCTGCTCCGGGTCAATGCCGTCGCCCCGATGCTCGTCACCCAGGCGCTGGCCCCGCTGCTCGCCGCGGCGGGGAAGGCCGTCGTCGTCAACCTCTCGTCGGGGTTGGGATCGCTCGCCCGGGCCACGGGCCGGGGCAACGTGGCCTACGGCATGAGCAAGGCGGCCCTCAACATGCTCACCCGGCACCTGGCCGCCGAACTGGCCGGCCAGGGGACGGTCGTGGTGTCGATGAGCCCGGGGTGGGTCGCCACCGATATGGGCGGCGCCTCGGCGCCGCTGGAGCCGCCGGAGTCGGTGCGGGGCATGCTCAACGTCGTCGACGCGTTGACGCCGGCGCGGTCGGGAACCTTCCTCGACCACACCGGCGCCACGTTGCCCTGGTAAGGGCCCCCTCAGGAGAGGTTCAGCAGGGGTCTAGCAGGCCAGCGGAGCGACCGTCGTCCACTCGACCCGGAAGCCGGCGTCGGCCAGTCTCTTGGCCTGTTCGGCGCCGTCCGAGCCCGGCGCCGCCCACGGGTCGGCGGGGACGGCCACGATGGCGAACAGGCGGCCCTCCCGCCGGACGACACTGGCCCCGGAGAACAGCAGCGGACCGAGGTCGTCGGGGAGGAGCTGGCCGATGGTGGCGGCGACGTTGAGGTAGCGGCGCGCCGCCCCCTCCTCCACGTCGTCGAGCATCAGTTCGGAGGCGTCGGCGACGTCGGCGACGTCGATGTCATCGAGGCCGGTGCGGACGGGCGCCGGCGCCGGATCGGCGGGGGCGGCGCTCCTGTCGGTGTCGCTGGCCCACTCCGACCACGTCGGCTGCCACGACACGCGGGCCGGCGTGGCCGGACCCGTCGCGGGCTCGGGAAGGTCGACGCCGGGCAGGACGACGACGGCGCCTTCGGCCCTGGCGGCCAGGGCGTCGACAGCGTCGACCCGGCCCGCGGCGGCCGCCGCCTGGGTGGCGACCAGGGCGTCACGCTCGGCCCGGACGGTCTCGAGGTCCGATTCCAGCATGCCGATGCGGGCCTTCGCCTCGTCGAGGGTGGCCCTCGTGTCGGCGAGTGTCGCCGTCGTGTCGGCGAGGCTGGCCCTTGTCTCGGCGTGGGTGGCCTGCGTCTCGTCCAGGGTGGCCGCCGTCTCGTCGAAGGCGGCTTTCGTGTCGGCGAGGCCGGCCTTCGTGTCGGCGAGGCTGGCCTTCGTGTCGACCAGGGCGGCCTTCGTGTCGGCCAG
>JAUZEX010000409.1 GCA_030838815.1 Actinomycetota bacterium | reverse complement strand
TGAACGCCGGTGCCGCCGCCGACCGGATCGCGGAAGGTGTAGAGGTAGTACAGGCCCGGGAGCCCGCCCTGTTCGGTCTCGGTCGGCTCTGCCCGGAGCGCCACGCCGTCGGAGGAGGAGACGATGGCATCCGTCACCTTGCGGGCCTCAGGGAGCTGAGCCTTTCCCACTGGAGCGTCGAGCGGCGTCACGCGAACCAGGATCGACCCGCCCTGGTTCTTCGCCGGGTCGTGCTCCGCCGCCACCAGGACGATCTGGGGATTGGGCGCCGTGGCCCGGACCCAGGCCTTCGGATAGGACAGAGCGAACCCGGCCTGGTCATCACGGAACTCCACCAGCTCGTCGGGCTGCGCCGGGGCCGGCGCGCCCGTCCCGACACTGCGGGCCTGGGTCGTGGCCGGCATCCGGCGGGCGCCGGCGTCGCGCGCGCCCGCCATCCACGTGCCGGCCCCGGCGACGAGAACGATCCCGAGCCCGGCCACGACCATGCGCTTGGCGCTGGATGAACGCATTGCTGGTGCCTCCGTTCTTCCCCCGGTGAACGGTACGGCCGGCCGCTCAGCAGCGAAGCGGCCGGCCGTACCACACCCGCGATCCGTTTGGGGGTGGGTCTGCGGGCGAACTGAAGAACCGTTTACAACTTGCCGTCGATGGACTTCGCCGAGTTCTGGATCGAGCCGACCAGGGCCAGGACGTTGCCGGTGTCCCCCTTGATCCCGGTGATCTGGGCCAGGAGGACGTCGAGCCGGCGGTTCGAGCCTGCGAGGCCGCCGCCGAGATCGGTGGCGTTGTGGTCACCTCGAATGCTGTACACCAGGCTCAGGACGTTTCCGAGGCTGTCGTTGATGCTGTGGACCGTTCCGTTGATCGAACCGGCGTTGGCGTTGATGTCGTGCACCGTGCCGTTGATCGAGTGAGCCAGGCTGTTGATCGACAGCACGGATCCGTGGATGTCGTTCACGTTCTGGTCGATGGAGTGGACCGTTCCGTTGATCGACTTGGCGGTGTCGTCGATCGCCGACGCCTCATTGACAATCGACGTGGTGTGGTCCTGGACCTGATTGAGCTGGCCGGACAGCGGTGCCGCCGCGGCGTTGATGGCATCGGCGTTCTTGTTGACCTGCTCCAGAACCTTCACCGTCTCGAGGTTGTGGTCGATCGGCGTCACCTGGCTGCGGATGAACGCCACCCGCTCGTCGATATGGTTGGCGGTCATCAGGATGGTGACGAGGCAGGCGACGGCCGCGAACGCCCACACGACGATGCCGACCAGGATCCGTTCGGCGAGGCCGGTCTCGTCACTGAGTCTGCTCCTCACGGCGCCCATCTCAGCAGGGCCTCCCCGCGCCGCTCTTGCTGCAGATGCTCTTGAGCGAGGCGTTGACGTTCTGGAGGCCACCCAGGATGTTGCCGGTGTCGCTCTTGGCCGGGCCCAGGATGCCGTTGGCCGTGTTCACCCGGTCCAGGATGTTCCGGCTCCCGAGCTTGTCGGCCGGGTTCTGGACGTTCTCCAGCGTCTGCTGGATGGTCGTCGCCCGGCCGAGCACGGTGACCAGCACGTTCGAGGTGTCGACCAGACCGCCGGAGATCTTCTTCAGGATTCCCGACGTGTCGGCCACGGATCCCGACGTGTCGATCAGCGAGTTGGACGTGTCGACCAGCGATCCCGACGTGTGGGTCAGGGTCCCCGACGTGTCCTTGAGGGACCCGTCGATCGAGCCGAGGGAGCCGTCGATCGTTCCGAGGTGGGAGATGATCGTGTCGGCCTGCCCGGGAATCGGTTTCAGGGCCGTGTCGATACTGCCCAGGGTGCCGTTCACGTGGGCGATGTGGTCCGGCAGCGGGACGACGGAGGCGCCCGCGCCGCCCACCGCGTGGTCGGCCACCCCCAGAGCGGAGTCGATCGACTTCAGGGCGGACACGATCCCCATCAGGAACCCGATCACCGTCGCCACGACCAGAATGCCGATGGCGACCCAGACCCACATCCAGCGGGTCAGGACACTGGTTTCGTCGGAGCGCCGGGGCAGTGCTACCCGGGGGCTCGGGGGTGCCCCCCGAAGTGACGGAATTGTGGTTGCCATGGTGTGTTCTCCCTCCCCCCTAGCAGGCGCCCGGGGAACCCAGGCGCTGGTCGATGCACTTGGCCAGCTTGTCCGCCAACTGGGCTTGGCCGAGGATGTTCCCGGTGTCGCCCTTGACGGCCCCCACGATGCCCAGCGTCGTGTCGATGCTCTGGTTGATCGCCGAGACGTCGGCGTTGATCCGCTTGGCGACGTCGAGGATGGCGGCGGCCTGGGCGTTGATGTCCTTGGCCGTGCCGTTGATCTTCCCGGCCGTTCCGTCGATGGCCAGGGCGGTGGCATGGATGTCGCCCGCCGTGGCGTTGATGGCCTTGGCCGTCTTGTTGATCGTGCCCGCCGTGCCGTTGACCGTCGCGCCCGTGCCGTTGATGGTCTTGGCCGTGCCGAGGATCGATCCGGCGTGCCCGTCGATCGACTGGGCCACCTGCACGATCTGGTCGAGCTTGTTCTGGAGCGGCTGGGCGGTGGTCAGGATCGACGCCGCCGTCGCGTTCGTCCGGTTCAGCTGGATGACGGAGTCGGTGGCGGTGTTGATGCCCTGGCCGGTCTTGGCGATGCGCTTCGCCTTGTGGTCGATCGAGTTGGCCGTCGAGGTGGTCCGCTGGAGCAGGACGACAACGGTCGAGAACGCCACCACGACGACTGCGACGGTCATCAGGTTCGCGATCACCGCGGAGCCCGCTTGGCCTGCACCGACCCGGCTGGAACGTCGAGCGGACACTGCATGCCTCCCTTTTTTGACGACGATCTTCTCGGCCAGCCCGTACAGGAGTGGCAGCGCCCCGGAGATGCTGCCCAGCGTGCGGTTGGCGTGCTGCAGGTCGGGGACGATCGAGGTGGCGTGGCCGATCACGTCGCCGACCATGTCGTCCACGTCGCCCAGGTTGTCGGAGATGCGCCGCAGCAGCGACGACACCCAGTAGAGGTAGCCGCACAGCACGACGGTCATCGCGGCGCAGACGGCGAACGTCATCAGGACGATGGGCCTCATCACCGGTACCCCCTGCCCGCCGCCTCGGCCGCCACCAGCTCCCGGGTCAGGAAGAGATGATGGTTGAGGCCCTCCTTCAGGATGTCGTCGACCCCTTCGGCCACGGCCCCGATGAGCGGACTCTGGGCCGTATTGCCGGCCGTGGCGGCCAGCGTCGCCTTCACGGCCTCGACACCGCGGTCGATGTCCTTCACCAGGCTCACCAGCAGTTGCAGCAGGGCGGCGGCGACAAGGACGACCACGAAGCCGACGCCGATCGTGACCCACCAGAAGCTGATCTCAGCATTTGCATAGCCGTGCATGGTCCGTCACCCCTCCAATGCTCGTCTGGTGCGATACAGGTCCTCGGTCACCGACCGGGCGATGTCGCGCGTCCTCGTCAGGTCCCGCAGGGCGTACGTGTTGTCGTAGGCCACCGACAGCCCCTGGTCGGCCTGCTGGGCCTGCCCCCCGATGCGGCGCGCCACCGACAGGACCGCGGCCACCTCGGCCACGATCACGGTGATGATGACGGTGCCGATGATGTAGCCGAGGTACCAGCCGAACAGGTGCGTATTGCCGTTGTAGGCCACCACACTCATGATGTCTCCACCCCCTCCCTGACCAGGCTGGCCATGTAACCCAGGATCGTGGCGTTCGGCACACGGACCCGGTGATCACGCTTCAAATGGTCGGCGAGCCGGCGCATCAGCTCGTCCTGCGTATAGGCGGAGAGAACCGCGGGACAGATGGTCCCCGAATCGGCACAGACGATCTGGAGCATGACTGTCACCTCACCGTGAGATCGACGACGCGCCCGTTCCCGCGACCGTGCCGGGCGGCGAGGGCGGCGCAGCCGTCTTCGACCGGCGTCAGCCGTAGGTTGGCGGTGGCGATCGTCGGCGTGACCGTGTCGGTCTGGCGGCCGATCGAGTTGATGAGGGCGACGATCGTGCCCAGGTTGAAGGACACCTCGTGGAGCGAGAGGATGATCCGGAACAGCGCCAGCGTCAGCGGCAGGACGATGAGCGCCACGGCGATGAGCGTGACAACAGCGACGAATGGCATGGACCCTCCTCCTAGGAGTGCAGCTCGGCGACTTTGTCGGCGCCCGACGCGTACCGAAGGGCTCCGGCGGCAACCTGCTTGACGACCTCGTCCGTCACGACCAGCTGCTCGGGCACCTCATCGAGCTTCCCGGTCAGCGTCACCACGTTGTCGAGGATGTTCCGGGCGTGGGTCCGGATCTCGATGATGGCCGTGAGCGTCCGGTTGACGAGCGTGAGTACAAGCGGAACGACGATAAGGAACAGAAGCAGGTTCCCCACCCACCACGTCTTCATGATTCAACTCCCGTCTTTGCCGAACAGCTTCTTGAAGAACCGGCCGATCCCGCTCTTGAAGGCGATCCAGCCGAGCTTGAACCCGCTGACCTGGTTCTTTTTCTTCCGGACGGGCGCCGCCACAGCCGCGCCGTTCTTTCCCCGGGACAGGTCGGCCTGGATGCGGTCGGCGAACTCATTCATGAGTGAGCCGGAGACGTCCTGGATCATCCCCCGCCCGTACTGGGCCAGCGGGCCCGACAGGTCGATGTCCTGGCTGATACGCATGCGGGTGCCGCTGCCGTTGCGCTCCAGTGTCGAGACGATCATGGCGTTGGCCTGGCCCTTGCCCTTCAGCTCCGAGCCCTTGGCCTTCATCACCATCCGCTTGGCGGCGTCGTCGCGCTCGGTGATGTCGACGTCGCCGTTGAACGCCAGCGACACCGGACCCATCTTGATGTGGACCTTGCCCTTGTACTGGTTGTCGCTCACGACCTCGGTCAACTCGGCGCCCGGCATGCAGGGAGCCACCCGCCGGGGGTCGAGGAGGAACTCCCACACCTCATCGGTGGACGCCGGAACTGTGAACTCGTTCTCGAGATGTATCGCCATGCCCTGTCTCCTCTTGGGTTGCTTCGAAGGTCGTCTGGCACCCTGCGCAGCAGAAGTAGTAGGTCTGTCCGCCCCGCTCCAGGCGATGCCGGGCGCCGGCGACGCGGACCGTCATGCCGCACACCGGGTCGACCGCCTCCTGCCGGACGGCCGGGTCGGCCACTACGGCGTTTCCCTGCAGCCGCCCCGCGGCCCGGAATTGCACCAGTTCGGCCAGGATCGCCACCGCGATCTCCTCGTGGGACACCTGGCCCAGGTCGAGCCCGGCCGGGGCGTGCAACCGGGCCAGCGCTTCGTCGCCGATGCCCCGACCCCGCAGGTGCCCCCGCAACGAGTCCGCCCGCCGGTGGGAGGCCACGACGCCGATCCATCCGGCCGAGCCGGCCACCGCCTCTTCCAGCGCCGCTTCGTCATAGTGGCCCTGAGTGGCCACCACCAGGGCGGTGCGGGGCCCGACGCCGGCGGCGTCGAGGTCAAGGGTGGTGACCACCCGGTCGGGTTCGGTCCACTCCTGTGGCTGACCGCCGTCGTCCACCACGGTCGTCCACCAGCCGAGCGCCCGAGCCATGGCGGCGAGGGCGTGCACCATGGGCGACCGGCCGACGATCACGAGGTCCGGCCCTCGGGGCACTGGTTCGATGAAGATCTTCAGCGCTCCCTCGCTCTGGCACGACATCGGGGCCAGCACCGTTCCGTCACGGTCCTCGCCGGCCAGCTCCTCCGGCGGGCCGAGGAAGACGAGCCGGGGCGTCCCCTCGTCCATGGCCACGAGCGCCTCGCGGACGACCACCGGCTCGGCGCAGGCGCCGCCAACCCAACCCCGGACCTCGCCCGAGGCCGTGATGACCGCCCGGTACCCGGTCTTGCCCGAGGACGGCGCCCGCCGCCACACGACGGTGGCCAGGGCGAACCGCTCGCCGCGCTCGGAGAGCTCCCGGGCCACCTGCAGGACGTCGGTCATCTCCGGCTCAGGCCTACTGGTGACCGGCCAGGGGCGGGAAGCCGGCGACGTCGCGTTGCTGCGTCATCGCCTCCCAGACCCGCCCCGAGAAGACCGGCATGTCGATGTTGCGCACCCCGAGGGGGGCGAGGGCGTCCATGACGGCGTTCACGAAGGCGGCGGGCCCGCCGACGGTGGCGCACTCGCCGACGCCCTTGGCCCCGATCGGGTGGTGCGGGCACGGCGTGACGACCTCGTGCAGCTCCCACTTCGGGGTCTCCCAGGCGGTGGGGATGAGGTAGTCCATGTAGTTGGCGCCGATGCAGTTCCCGCTGGAGTCGAAGGTGATGAACTGCATGTTCGACATGGCGAACGCCTCGGCCAGTCCGCCCATGATCTGGCCCTCCACGATCATGGGGTTGATCCGCACGCCGCAGTCGTCCACCGCCACGAACCGGAGGACTTCCCACACGCCGGTGTCGGGGTCGATCTCCACCGCGGCGAGGTAGGCGGCGAACGGCCATGTCATGTTGGGCGGGTCGTAGTAGGCGTGGTTCTCCAGGCCCGGCTCCAGCCCGTCCGGCATGTTGGTGTAGGCGGCCAGGGCACAGTCCTGGATGGTCACGCCCCGCTGCGGGGCGTCCCTGACGTAGAAGCGCCCGAGTTCCCAGTCGAGGTCGTCCTCCGCCACCTCCAGCAGGTGGGCGGCCAGCTTTCGGGCCTTGGCCCGGACCTTGCGGGACGCCATCGACGTCGCCGCTCCCGCCGTCGGCGTGCTCCGGGAGGCGTAGGTCCCCATGCCGAACGGCGTGTTGTCGGTGTCGCCGTGGTGGACCAGGATGTCGGTCGACGGGATGCCGAGCTCGTGGGCGACGATCTGGGCGAAGGTCGTCTCGTGGCCCTGACCCTGGGTCTTGGACCCGATCTTGAGGACGGCCTTTCCGCTGGGGTGCACCCGCAGCTCGGCGCTGTCGAACATCTTGATGCCGATGATGTCGAACTCCCGGCTGTTGCCGGCGCCGAGGGGCTCGGTCATCGTCGAGATGCCGATGCCGATGTAGCGCCCCTGCTTGCGGGCCTCGGCCTGTTCCTTGCGGAGCTCCTCGTACCCGAGCTTCTCCAGCGCCAGGGTGAGGCACTTGTCGTAGTCGCCGGAGTCGAGCAGCATCCCGTAGGTCGTCCGCCAGGGGAACTCGCGGACGAAGTTGATCCGGCGGAACTCGGCCGGATCGATGCCGAGGTCGGAGGCGGCGGCGGCGATGAGCCGCTCCTGGAAGAACATCGCCTCGGTCACCCGGAACGAGCACCGGTAGGCCACCCCGCCGGGCGCCTTGTTGGTGTAGTGGCCCTGCGACGTCAGGTGCCCGTAGGGGATGTCGTAGCAGGCGAAGGCGGAATGCATCAGCCCGACCTTGAACTTCGTCGGCTGGGCATCGGAGAAGAAGGCGCCGTTGTCCGTGTCGACGTGGATGCGCAGCCCCTCGATCTTGCCCCGCCGGTCGATGGCCAGCTCACCGTGGAAGTACATGTCCCGGGCGAAGCCGGTGGAGATCAGGTTGCCGGTCTTGTCCTCGATCCACTTCACCGGCCGGCCGACCAGGATGGAGGCCAGCGTGGCAATGACGTAGCCGGGGTAGACGGGCACCTTGTTGCCGAACCCGCCGCCGATGTCGGGGGCGATGACCCGGATCATGTGCTCCGGAAGCTCTGCTACGAGAGCAACGGCCGTCCGAATGATGTGCGGGGCCTGCGTGGTCATGTAGAGGGTGAGCTTGGCGGTGGCCGGGTTGTAGTCGGCGATGGTGCCGCAGCATTCGATGGGCGACGGGTGGGAGCGGGGGTAGTAGCAGTCGAGCTTGACGACCCGCTCGGCCCGCTCGAACACCCGGTCCGTCATGGACTTGTCGCCGACCTCCCAGGTGTAGCAGACGTTGTCCGTCTGGCCGTCCTTGTCGTCGCGGATCAGCGGCGCGTCGGCGGCCCTGGCCTGCATGGGGTTGACGATGGCCGGCAGCGCCTCGTACACGACCTCGATGGCCTCGCAGGCGTCCTTGGCGATGTAGGGGTCGTCGGCCAC
>JAUZEX010000405.1 GCA_030838815.1 Actinomycetota bacterium | reverse complement strand
TTGGCCGACGACGACTGGATGGCCTCCGCCACCTACTCGGCCGGCGGTGAGGAGTGGGTCTTCACCCCCGACCCCGCGGCCCAGATGAAGGAGTTCTCCTCCGCCCGTTGGGCCGGCTACCGCGCCCAGGCCGGTGTCACCCGCCGCGCCGGCGACACCCGCCCCCTCAAGGTCGGCTGGACCTGGCTCGAGTTCTTCGCCGACCGGGCGCGGGCCGGCGGCTTCACCACCGGCTGATCGCGTGGACGTCCGCGAAGCGCTCTACACCACCCGGGCCATGCGCCGCCTGGCCCCCGACCCGATCCCCGACGACGTCCTGCTGCGGATCCTCGACGCCGCCATCCGGGCCCCGTCGGCCGGGAACGAGCACCGCTTCCGCTTTCTGGTGGTGAAAGACCCTGCCACCAAGAAGGCCTTCCAGGCCCTGTACCGCGAGGTCTTCGACGAGCTCAACGAGACGCGCTACGCGGCCATGGCCCAAGCGGTCCGGACGGGAATGGCGACGCCGGGCCAGGTACGCGTCTCCAACTCGGCCGCCCATCTCGCCGACCACCTCCACGAAGCGCCCGTCCTCCTCTTCACCCTCGGCCGCCCTGGCGAGGAGTCGTCCGTGTTCCCCGCCGTGTGGAGCGCCTGTCTCGCCGCCCGCGCCGAAGGCATCGGGTCTACCGTCACGACCATGCTCAAATCCCGCCGGGCGGAATCCGAAGCCCTCCTCGGCCTGCCTGAGGACTGCGAGTACCAGATGACCGCCATGCTCCCCCTGGGCCGGCCCACCGGCCGCTGGGGCGTCGCGGAACGCCGTCCCCTGCAGGAGATGGTCTACCTGGAGCGTTGGGGCCGGCCCCCGGACTGGACCGTCGACGAGGCCCTCTGGCCCGACCCACAGGCGAGCGAAGGAGCACGATGACGGCACCGGAGAACACCCAGCAGCGCCTCAAGGTGCTCGTGACGGGCGCCAGCGGCGTGTTCGGACGGGAGATCAGCGAGCGCCTCACCCGACGGGGGCACCACGTCGTCGGTCTCTCCCGGCGGCCCCCGGCCCAGCGCCGCCCGGGCGTGGAGCACGTGGCCGCCGACGTCCGCGACCTCGAGGCGGTCACCGCCGCTGTCGACGGCTGCGACGCCGTGGCCCACTGTGCCTGGGCCGTCGAGGCGCTGTTCGGTGACGCCGCCGAGCGGGCCATCAACATCGGCGGCACCGAGAACGTGCTCACGGCCATGGAACGGACGGGCGTACGCCGCATCGTCTTCGCCGGTTCCACCACCGCCTACGGGCCCCGGCCCGACGACCGCGGCCGCCTCACCGAGGACACGCCGCTGCGGCCCCATCCCGACGCCGCCTACGCCGTGTGCAAGGCCGAGGTCGAGGCCATGCTGGCGTCGGCCGATGTCGACGACGTCGCCATCCGGGCCCCCATCGTGGTCGGCCGCCGGATCGACAACCGCGTCCGCAACCTCCTGGCCGGCCCCGTCGTGGCCACCGTCAAGGGCGAGCAGGGCCTGTGGCAGGTTGTGCACGCCGACGACGTCGGCCGCTTCTTCGCCCTGGCCTGCGAATCCGGCCCCACCGGCCCGGTGAACCTCGGCCCCGACGACATCCTGACCGTCGAGCAGGTCGCCGCCGCCCTCGGACGGCGCGTCGTGCGGATGAAGGCCGCGACGCTGCAGAAGATGGTCACGATGCTCTGGGACCGCAAGCTGTCGCCGGTGAACCTGGGGGACTTCGAGTACGTGCGGAACCAGCCCCTCCTCGACACGACCAAGCAGCGCAAGGAGTTCGGCTTCGAATGCGCCTGGTCCGGTCTCGACGCCATCGAGGACACCCGCCTGGCCATGGTGGGGGTGACCGGCGTCGGCGACAAGGTGGTATCGGTGCCGTGGCACCAGCCGTTCCGGCCCGGGATGCTTCCCGCCGACACGCCCGCCCTCGACGGGGTGGCCCTCGACGGGGGCGGAAAGCCCGACCTCGTCGGGGAGTTCGACACGCCGGTCGACCCCCGGTTCTCGACGTTCGTGGCCACCAACTTCTCCGAAGCGCTGCCGGGCCCCGCCACGCCGCTGTCGCTGACCGCCGTGGCGCCGGCCTTCGCCCGGGCCGGCGTGGCCGCCGTCGACTTCGTGGGGATGACCGGGGTGACCCGCCTCGAGGCCCAGACCCGCATGTTCAGCATCCACGCCCACCGGATGTACATGAACGTCGCCACCGGCGCCGCAATCGGGGAGCTCTCCCCCGGCTGGGACGCCGAGTCGTTTGCGAAGCAGTACCTCGGGCGGCACACCGACGACCAGCCCGCCATCGACTTCTCCGACCAGCCGATGGACAAGCCGGCGACGATCAGGGCCAAGGCCCGGGCCGGTGGGGGGATGGGCGTGCGCCTCGGTGGGGTCCTCAAGAGCTACCGGAGCGACGTCGACGAGATGCTGCGCCAGGTCGCCAGGCTGGAACGCCTGACCACCGACCCGGTCGGACTCTCCGACGCCGCGCTGGAGTCCATGTTCTCGCTGGCCTTCGATCTGCAGGGCCACGGCTGGCACCTGGCGGCGCTGGGCGCCATCCTCACCGGCGCCGGCACCAACACCGCCGAGCAATTGGCCGGCCGGGCCGGGGTCGTGGAGCGGGTCGGTGAGGGGCTGACCAGCGCCGAAGGCCTGGCCGGCATCCGGCGCCTGGCGGAACGGGCCGCCGCCGAGCCGGCCGTGCTGGCTGTGCTGGACGAGGGCGGCCCCGGCCTCCTGGACCGGGTGGCGGCGGTCTCCCCCGGCTTCGCCGACGCCGTGCGGGAGGCGTTGTCCCGGTTCGGCCATCGCGGCCCGGCCGAGTGCGAGTTGGCGTCGGCGGTCTTCGCCGACGATCCCGATCTCGTGCTGCGCACCGTGGCCAAGGCGGCGAAGGGCGGTGGGAGCACCGGTCCGGTCGCCGAGAC
>JAUZEX010000386.1 GCA_030838815.1 Actinomycetota bacterium | reverse complement strand
GCCGGCGCAGCCGCCGCCCCCGCCGCCGCCGTAGTAGCCGCCGCCCCCGCCTCCGGCGCCGTCGAAACCGGCGCCACCCCGGCCGAGCGCTCCGGGCTGGCCGGGACCGTAGTCGTTGCCGCCCCCGGTGCCGCCCCCGGTGGTGGTTCCCGGCTGGCCGCCGGACCCCAGGCCGGGCTCGCCGGCGTTGCCGCCCTTGACCGGGATCAGGCGGTTGGCGCCGAGCGCCTCGTCGAACACGAGCTGCTCACCGGCGCCGCCGCCGCCGCCGGCGACCAAGATGCGGTGCGGCAGCTCGGGTGAGCCGACGCGGACGTCGGACGCGCCGCCACCACCGCCCGGGCCGCCGCCGTTGTATCCGTCGAACCAGCCCTCGCCGCCGACAGTGATGAAGATGGGCACGCCGCCGAGCGAGGAGAACGAACCGGTCACCGTGGCACCGTGGGATCGCAGTCCGGGGGCGCCGGCGCCGGGGGCGCCAACGGCCGTGATCTGGACCGGGGCCGTCGTTGGCGGCACGACGAAGGTCTCGGTCGTGCCCGTGTAGCCGAACGTGTAGGTGCACGTCCTCGTCCCGGTGGAGAGCTGCGGGGAACCGCACTTCGCCTGGTAGGCCTGCGGCGCGGTTCGAGCCCCGGTCGATGCGGCGAGCGCCCGGCCCGGCCCGACACCGGTTGCGATCACGGCCGCCGCGGCCATCGCCCGCCATCCTCGGCCCGTCGCCAGAGACCCAGTCACCAGAGACCCCGTCACCAGAGACACTGCCCCCTCCTCGGAACGCGAAACGTTCAAGGGTCAAACTCCTGCAGGTGCTCCCCAGGTCCCGGGCCTTTTGTTCAAGCGCCGGTTGATGCTCTATGGGCAGTGTCTGCCCTTCGGGCATCGTTTCCTAAACTGGCCGGATCTGGTACGGGGCCGGCGGCTTCAGCCGGTGTTGCGCAGCCCGGCGGCAATGCCGTTGACGGTCAGCTGCAACGCCCGCTCCACCATTGGGTCTTCGTCACCGGCCCGGACCCGGGCCAGCAGCTCGACCTGCACCAGGTGCAGCGGGGTGAGCTGGGCGGCCCGCACCGCTAACGTCCGGCGCAGGACGGGGTGCGATTCCATGAGCTCGTCGACGCCGAGCAGGGCCCGCAACTCGTCGACGGTGCGGTGGTACTCGGTGGCGATCACGTCGAAGAAGGGCTGCAGCTCCTTGCCCACCAGGCGATCGACGTAACAGGCCGCCACCTCGAGGTCTGTCTTCACCGCCGCCATCTCCACGTTGGCCAGGAACGTGGGCAGGAAGTGCCATTCGGCCATCATCTCGTGCAGCGTGTCGGTGAGGCCGGCGGCCCGGGCGGCGGCGAGCCCGGTGCCGACGCCGAACCAGCCGGGGACGATCTGGCGGGACTGCGTCCAGCCGAAGACCCACGGTATGGCGCGGAGGTCGGCCAGCCCTTCGCCGCCTTCGGAGCGCCGCCGGGCGGGCCGGGAGCCGAGGTTGAGGCGGTCGAGTTCCTCGACCGGGGTGGAGGCGAGGAAGTAGGGCACGAGCCTCGGGTCCTCGACGAAGCTGCGGTAGGCGGCGTAGGCGGCGTCGGAGACGACGTTCATCGTCTCGTCCCAGCGGGCGAGGACGCCGAGGTCGTGGCGCGACTCCCGGTGCAGCAGCGATGCCCGGATCACCGCCGCCGTGGCCACCTCGAGGTTGATCCGGGCCAACTCCGGCACGAGGTATTTGTCGGAGACGACCTCGCCCTGCTCGGTGATCTTGATCTGCCCGTCGAGGGTGCGGAAGGGCTGGGCCAGGATCGCCCGGCCCGTGGGGCCACCGCCGCGGCCGACCGTGCCGCCCCGGCCGTGGAACAGGCGCAGGTGCACGCCGTGGGTCGCGGCCACGTCCCGCAACGCCCGCTGGGCCCGGTGGATCTCCCACGCCGACGTGGTGATCCCGCCCAGCTTGTTGGAGTCGGAGTAGCCCAGCATCACCTCCTGGCGGTCGCCCCGCAGCGCCACCACCCGCCGGTAGGCGGTGACCGACAGCGCCTCGTCCAGCAGCGGTCCGGCCCGGCGCAGCTCGTCGATCGTCTCGAACAGCGGGACGAAGGCGATGCGGGCCACCCCGGCGTGGACGTCGACCAGGCCCGCTTCCCGGGCCAGCACCACCGGTGCCAGGAGGTCGTCGACGCCCCGGCACATCGACACGATGTAGCTCTCCACCGCATTGTCACCGAACCGGTCGAGGGCCCGGCGCAGCATGAGGAAGATGTCCATGGTGTCGCCGGCGGCGCCGTCGAGGCCGCCCGCCGGGCTCGTCAGGGGGCGGCGCCCGAGCAGCTCGGCGGCGAGGCGGGCGGTCCGGGCCGGCCCGTCCATCAGGTCGTACTCCTCGCCGAGGCGGCCGTAGAGCGACCCGACCGCCAGGTGGTGGGCGGAGGCGTGCTCCCGCACGTCCATCGTGGCCAGCTGCAGCCCCACCGCCTGGGCCAGGCGCAGCGCCCGGGCCAGCGACGCCCCGGCCAGACCCTCGCAGCGGTTCGCCTCCAGTGAGCGGCGCATGACGTCGAGGTCCTCGATGAGCTCCGCGGCGTGGTCGTAGTCGACGCCCAAGCGGTGGGGGGCGACACCGCCTGCCCGCGCCGCGGTGTTGGCCAGACGGGCCCGGATGTACGAGCACTTGAGCCGGTAGGGCTCGTCGGCGTTGCGGCGGGCGTAGGCGACGGCGACCTCGGGCAGCACGGCGGCGTCGTCGGCCAGACTCTGCTCCAGCTCGGCCGACACCGACGCCGTCCGGGTCGAGACCGACAGCGCCTCGACCAGATCCTCGACAGCCTCGCTCAGCAGCGCCACCGCCCGTTCCCGTTGCTGGGCGAGGACCTCGAGCGTGATGTCAGGCGTGACGAACGGGTTGCCGTCCCGGTCACCGCCGACCCAGGTGCCGAAGCGGATGGGGGAGGCCGACAGCGGCAGGTCGGCGCCGGCGGCCCGGGCCAGGCCGGCCAGGTCGTCGAGCATGGCGGGGACGACGTCGCGGGCCAGGCGCTCCAGGTACCAGAGCACCGCCCGGGCTTCGTCAACCGGCGTCGGGCGCTCCAGGCGGATCTCGTCGGTCAGCCACAACAGCTCGACGGCCTCGGCCACCCGCCGCCGGCGCGGCGGGCCTTCCGGCGTCTGCAATGCCTCGGCCAGCCGTCGCCGGTGGGCCAGGATCGACCGGCGGGCCGATTCGGTCGGATGGGCGGTGAGCACGGGCCGCACCTCCATGCGGGCCAGCAGGGCGGTCACCTCATCGGGTCCCACGCCGGCCTCGTCGAGATCGCGAAAGACCTCGACGAGGCGCGACGTGCTGGCCCGCACCGCCAGCTCGTCGGCCCGGTGGACCTGCTCGGCGATGTTGGCGGCGTGGAAGTAGGCGAGGCAGGCCCGCACCAACGGCACCATCCGGGCCGGTTCCAGCTCGGCCAGCGGCCCGCCCAGCGCGGCCCAGTTCCGCCGGGCCGCCTGCGTCCGGACCGACGCCACGAGCGCCAGTGTCTCCGGACCTTCGTGGTGGGCCACGCAGGCATCGAGCAGCTCGACCAGCGTGGCGACATCGGCGTCCAGCGGGGAGGGGGAAAGACCAGTCATCCCCGCCAGTGTGGCCTGTCCCGGCCACCGGGGCCCCGAAAGGGTCTGCGCCGTTTCGAAACGCTGACCGTCGCCGAAACCCGCCAGGCCCATGCCTCCTAGCTGGGCCGGCGTTCCTGGTCGTGCTCCGGCCAGCACCCGTCCCTGTCGCAGTGGCGGGCGCACCCCTGATCGTGACACTCCCCGGAGTGCGCGCCGTGCTGCGGCGCTTCTTCGGAGTCTTCCGGCGATTCGAACGGGGGGTAGTGGCGGCACTCGCTCATTCGGTGGCAGTGGGCGTCGTCGTCGCCACAACGCCCCTGGCCGGGTTTCTCGGTCGAGCCGGGGGCGTTGCACCATCGACCCGGGTCCTGCTCGGCCGGCCAGGCTCCCAACGGAGTGAGGACGAACAGCAACGAGAGCGCGCTACTCACAAGACCTGGGGACATGTCGTGCTCCTCTTCCGCGGCCGAGGACGGGCCGAAGTTCAGCGGCGCATCCTCATTGAGTTAGGAAGCCCTAATCTATGAAGTTCAGGAGCGCGAAGCAAGCACGTTCAAGACGGCGAATCGCTCCAGGACCGTGATCGGTTATCTGACAGGTGAGTTCACTAGAGCAACTGACTTCGGGTAGAGTCCCCGGCGTGCGGGTGGCGATCGGGGGTGTGGTGCTCGGGGCGGCCGATGTCGACTTCGTCGTCGAGGCCGACCGGCTCGGGGCGCATTCGGTGTGGGTGCCGGAGGCGTGGGGACAGGATGCTCTCACCCCGCTGGCCTATCTGGCCGCCCGGACCACGAACATCGGGCTCGGGTCGGGGATCGTGCAGATCGGGGCCCGGACGCCGGCCAACCTGGCCATGGCGGCCGGTTCGCTCCAGGCGTTGTCCGGGGGACGGTTCCTGCTCGGCCTCGGGACCAGCGGGCCCCAGGTGATGGAGGGCTGGCACGGCGTCCGGTTCACCTCCCCGCTGGCCGCCACCCGGGAGACGGTCGAGATCGTCCGGCAGGTGGCGGCCGGAGACAAGCTCGACCATCACGGCCGGGTCTACGACCTGCCGCTCCCCGGCGGGCCGGGCCGGCCGATGCGTTCGATGCTGCCACCGGCGCCCGTTCCCATCTACATCGCCGCCCTCGGGCCGAAGAACCTGGCCCTGACGGGGGAGATCGCCGACGGCTGGATCGGAAACGCCTTCCTTCCCGAACGGGCCGACGCCTTTCTCCCCTTCCTCGAGGAGGGCCTCGCCGCCTCCGCCGCCGGCGGGCGGTCGCGGGCCGACCTCGACCTCCTCATCCCGGTGGCCGTCGAGTTCACCGACGACGTCGACGAGGCCGCCATTCGCCACGCCCGCGGCTACGCCTTCACGATCGGCGCCATGGGCAGCAGAAAGACCAACTTCTACAACGCCGCCTTCGCCCGCCAGGGCTTCGCCGACGACGTCGCCGCGGTGCAGGACCTGTGGCTGGCCGGCCGCCGGGAGGAGGCAGCCGACCGGGTCCCCCGGGACATCGGCCTCAAGACCAACCTCCTCGGGACGCCGGCCATGGTCAAGGACCGGCTCCGCCTCTACCGCCGGGCCGGCATCACCACCCTTCAGGCCAAGCTCGACGGCGACCTGCGGCACAAGGTCGACACGCTCGCCCAGCTGATCGATCTCGTCCACGAAGTGAACACCGAACCGGACGTCCAACCCGAGGAGCAATCATGACCTGGAGCGCCGTCGCCCACACCGTCAACCGCCTCATCGTCGACGTCGATTCACCCTTCGACGAGTTCCGGACCCGCTACGAGCAGGCGGTTCCGGCCTACGACATCACCGCCCTGGCCCAGTTCTCCGACTGGGACGAGGTCCGCGCCGACGCCGACCGGGCCGCCACCAACGGATTCCTGCGCTACTCGACCGTCGACTGCGGCCCGGCCTTCAGCATTGCCGGCCACAAGTCCCAGTGCGTCGTCTACCTCATGGGCAACCACACCATCGCCGAGACGATGTACGGCCACGACCCCGGCATCATGCTCTACGCGCCGTTGCGCACCGTGATCTACGAAGACCTCGACGGCGTCACCCACTTCGCCATCGACCAGCCGAGCGACCGTTTCGGCAGCTTCGCCAATCCCGACATCGCCGCCACCGGCCGCCTCCTCGACGAGAAGGTCGCCGCTCTCCTGACCGGCCTCGGCGTCGCCGTCCCCGACAGCCTGAGCTGAGTGCGCCACCGGCGAGGTATCGGGGGTTCGGCGGCCAGGATCTTCTGATCTCCACCGTTCGTCCCTCTCCGGATCGGGTAGTGAACGGGGATACCCGCCGTGGTGGCGGCCGAGCGAGGAGGCGCCGCATGGCCGAGAGCACGCCCACTCCCGACGGCATCGTGGGGGAGGCCCTGCGCCTGGGCGCCGGCTTCCACGAACACGACCGGCGGTGGGTCCTCGAACGGCTGGCGCCGCTCGGGAAGCACCTCGCCCGCTGGGATCCGGACCAGGTCGACGTGGAGGTGTCGGTCAAAGACCGGGACGGTGACGAGCAGCAGGTCACCCTGGAGGCGTCGGTTCCCCGCTGGCCTCATCTGGTGGCCAGGGCCCCGGGCCGTGACCTCGACCGGGCGCTCGTGGAAGCCCGTAAGGAGCTCATCCGCCAGATCGACGAGGAGAAGCGCAAGCGCGAGGTCCCCGGCAAGCGCCACGGTGGCCGGCCCAGCGTCTGCCCGTCCTGAGCCCCCCGGCGTGGGGCCCGAAGCGGCGCGCTAGGCGCGCAGGTGGCGGGAGAAGAAGTCGAGCGTGCGGCCCCAGGCCTGCGCGGCGGCGGTCTGGTCGTACATCGACGGGGCGTCCCAGTTGGAGAAGGCGTGGCCGGCGTCGTAGCGGTGGAACTCCACGTTCGGCCGGCCGGCGACGGCTGCCTCGACCTGGTCGATCTGCTCGCCCGGGATGAAGGCGTCGCGGTTGCCGTAGTGGAACATGATCGGGCACTCGATCGTGTCGGCCAGACCGAGCATGCCGTGCACACCCGAGCCGTAGTAGCTGACCGCCGCGTCCGGGCCCTTCCCGTCGGGCCGGGCGGTGGCGGCGAAGAGATAGGCGAGCACGCCGCCGAAGCAGAACCCGACCCCGCCGGCCCGCCCGTTGCACTCGGGCATCGCCCGCAGATGGGCGAGTGTCGAGGCGATGTCGGCCTCACCCCGCTCCCAATCGAACTTCTGGATCAGGGCGAAGCCGTCGGCCAACCCCGACTCGTCCTTGCGCTCGAAACGCGGCTCGAGGCGCCAGAACATGTCCGGCACGAGCGCCACGTAGCCGGCGTCGGCCGTCTTCTCGGCCAGCCCCCGCATGTTCTCGTTGATCCCGAAGATCTCCTGGAAGAGCACCACCCCCGGCCAGGGCCCCTCACCGTCGGGAATGGCGCAGTAGGCGTCGAAGGTGCCGCCGTCGGAGGCGGTGACGGTCTCGTAACGGGTGGTGACGGGCATCGTGCTCCTTGGGGACAACGGCCGGCCGCAGGCTAGCGCGCCTCGCCTCGAGGCCCTCCGGACCCCGAGCGGATTGCCCACAAACTATGTGGGTAATCCGCTCGGGCTGTCGCCGACTCCGGACGGGGTACCGCGACCGGTGGCGCGCCGCTCCTCGCGGCGAGGATGGGCCGTGGCGGGTTAGGAGTGGCGGCGGTATCGGAACACGCCGAAGGCGGTGCCTCCGAGGAACAGGGCCGCGAGCGCCGCGACGGCGGGGCCGGTCGCGCCTCGACCGCCGCCGCCTCGACCGCCGCTGGTGGCGTTCCGGGGCGTGGGGGCGCCGCTCGCCACTTCGGTCGGGGGTGTCGAGACCGCCGGAGTGGGGGCCTCGCCGGAGCCGGAGGCGGGGGCGGTCGCAGTCGTCGCCGGGGCGGCGGGGGGCGCGGCCGTCGTGGTGGAGTCGGTCGGGGCCCGGGTCGTCGTCGGCGCGGTGGGCTTCGGGGAAGGCGCCTTCGGGGGGACGGAGCCGGGGGTTGTCGGGGCGGTGGTGCCGCCGGCGGCACCGGTCGTGGTCGAGGGCTGTTGTGTGGTCGAGCTGGGAACGGTGGTCGTGGTCGCCCGGGCGGTCGTGGTGGTCGTCGGCGCCGCCGTGCTGGTGGTCGTCGGTGCGGCGGTCGTCGTGGTGGTCGCCGCCTCCACCTTCACGGTCCCCTGCATGCTGGAGTGGACGTTGCAGTGGTAGGCGAAGGTGCCGGCCTGGGTGAAGGTCCGGGTGAAGGTGCCGTGCAGGCTCGTGAAGCCGGAGTCGAACGAGCCGTCGTCGGCGGTGACGGTGTGGGTGGCGTTGTCGTCGTTGGTCCACTTCACGCTCCCGCCGACGGGGATCGTCACCGGGTCGGGGGCGAAGCTGAAGTTGGAGATCACGGCGTCGGTGGGCGTCGTCGTGGCCGCCGTCGCCGCCGGCACCACGCCGAGGGCGGCCGCCGCGGCCAGACCGAGGACCACGAGCCGGCCGAGAGGCGGAAGCTTCGCCCCGGGGTTCGGGGGTGTCCGCCGCGAGGAGAGCGCTGTCGTAGGCATGCCCGTCCTACGGCCGAGCGCCGCGGGTGGATTCACCCGGGCGGGAAAATTGTGCCGGGAAATTGTTTCAGCCGAACCGGGCCGTGGCCACCGTCGTGCCCTTGGCGTCGAGCATCCGGGCGGCCTTCACGTGGCGGAGGTCGAGCGCGACGTGCTCGCCCCAGCCGCCGTGGCCGTTCGACGCCCAGAGCTTGCCGATGGGGACGGTGCGGCCGTCGTCGACGTCGACGACGCACTGGTACACGCCGTTGGGCAGCGGGCCGTCGAGCCGCATGAAAAACCACGTCGGGGCATCGCCGTAGGTGGAGACGTCGCCGATCCCGGCCCCGGTGGCCGAGATGAGCTGCACGGTCCTGAGCTCGTGGCCGGCACGCGACGAGCGGCCGAAGTGCGCCCCGGCGAGCCCCCCGACTCCGAGCAGGACGACGACGGCCGCCGCCGCGGCCAGCAGGCGGAGCGGCGCGGTGGAACGGGCGGGGAGGCGACCGCCGGTGCGGAGCCGGGGGGCGCCTTTGACCGATATCTGGATCTCTTCCAGCACCCGGTCCTCGAATCCCGACGGGGGCGCGGCCGCCGGGGCGGCGAGGAGCAGCGCATCGGCGGTCTCCGACAGGTCGTCGAGGAGATCGCGGCAGGCGGAGCATTCCTCGAGGTGGGCCAGGAGGGCCGTCCGGCGGTCACCGGGCAGCACGTCGAGGGCGAGCTCGTCGAGCAACGTTGTGGCCTCGGAGCAGTCCATCGTCGTCATGTCTCCTCCGCCGGCGTCGTCAGCTGGGCCCGGATCCGGCGCAGGCCGAGGCGGATCCGGGTCTTGGCCGTGCCGAGGGGGATGGCCTCGGAGCGGGAGATCTCCTCGGCCGTCCGGCCGTAGAAGGCGGCCAGCAGGAGCGCCCGGGCCTGCTCCTCCGGCAGTTGGCGTAGCGCCCGGCGGACAGCCCCGACCGCCTCTGAGGTGACGGCGGCGTCCTCCACGGACACCGTGCTGGGCGGCGCCACGGCGGCGAGGACGTCGGGATCCATGACCTCGGCCCGCCGCAGGCGCAGGGCGTCGATGGCCAGGTTCCGGGTGATCCGCAGCAGCCAGGCGGCCACCGTCCCCCGGCGAGGGTCGTAGGACTGGCCGTGCTTCCAGGCCCGCAGGAACGCCTCCTGGGCGACGTCCTCGGCCAGGACCGGGTCGCGCAGCACGGTCAGCGCCAGGCCGTACACCCGGCTCTGGAATCGGCCGACGAAGACCCGGCCGGCCTCGGGGTCGCCGAAGGTGAGGCCGGCCAGGAGCGCGTCGTCGGAGAGCCCGTCGGGCGGAGGCGCCGAGGCCATCGATCCGACCCTCCCCGCCAGTCGGGGCTCGCCGGGGCTGCGGCTCGCCGGGCCTGCGAGTCTACCGGCGGGTGCCGTCACCGCCTCAGTAGCCGCCGTAGCTGCTGCTCGTGCTGGTGGTGGTCGTGCTGGCGGTGCCCGGGCTGGCGTCGTCCTTGTCGACCTTGGCCCCGGATGGGCTGACCGGGTACCAGCCCGGGATCCCCACGCCCTTCACGTCGCCGGCCGCGCTGTCGCCGCTGTAGGCGTAGAGCAGATGGCCGGCATAGGTCACCTGCCCGGCGACCTGGCCGTCCGCCGTCGACAGCTTCGAGGCGTCGACGCCCGACCCGGCCGCGGGGGGCGCGGCGGCGGTCAGGGCCGGCCACACCTGGGCGCAGGCCCCGGTGCAGGCGCTGGTGGTGCCGTTGTCCTTCTCGAACAGGTAGAGCGTGCGACCCTTCCCGTCGGCCAGGATCGTGCCCTGGGCCGGGTTCTGGGCCACGCTGACCGTCGCCGGGGCCGCGGCCTGGTTGCCGCCAACGCCGCCGGTCTGGGTCGCGGACGGATGGCCGGAGCCGCAGCCGGTGAGCCCGAATCCGAGCCCCGCCAGGGTGAGACCGAGAATCCACTTCATGGGGGAACCTCCTCCTTCGTTGCCCTACCTACGGGCGACGCCCCGATCGGGATCTCGGTCCTTCGACGTCACCGCCGATTCGCGGCTTTGGCGTAGCTTCCATCGGAGCGGGGTCAGAGCGCCGAGGGCGGCAGGGCCCGTTCCACGATGGCGGCGGTGTCGAGCCCGGAGGGCAGGTCGCCGTAGGCGCCGGAGAAGCGGGGGGTGAGGCGGGAGGCGCAGAAGGCGTCGGACACGGCGACCGGGGCGAAGCGGACCAGCAAGGAGGCGCACAGGGTGCGGGCGGCGAGGCCGGCGAAGGCCCGGGCCTGGGCCTCGTCGGGGATCCCGGCGGCCAGTTGGTCGGTGAGCGACGACGCCGCCCTGTCCAACACGCGGTTTCCGCCCCGGGCCCGGTGCAGCTCGCCGAGGAAGGCGTCGACCACGCCCGGTTCGTGGGTCAACGCCCGGAGGACGTCCAGCGCCTGCACGTTTCCCGACCCTTCCCAGATCGACATGAGCGGCGCCTCCCGGTAGGCCCGGGGCAGCCGGGAGGTCTCCAGGTAGCCGGCGCCGCCCAGGCACTCGAGCGCCTCGGCGGCGTGGCCCGGCGCCCGCTTGCAGACCCAGTACTTGAGCACCGGAGCAGCGATGCGGCGGAAGGCCGCCGCCTCGGCGTCGCCGGCGGCCGCCTCCTCCACGGCCCGGCTCAACCGCAGCGCTCCGGCCACCGCCCCCTCGTACTCCAGGGCCAGATCGGCCAGCACCCCGGTCATCGCCCCCAGGTCGGCGAGGCGCTGCCCGAAGGCCTGGCGGTGGCGGGTGTGGTGGATCGCCTCCACCAGCCCCAGCCGCAGCACCGCGGCCGAGGCCAGGATGCAGTCGTGGCGGGTGCCGCCGATCATGGCCATGACGGCCCGCACCCCCCGGCCCTCCTCACCCACCAGCCGGCCCACGGCCCGGTCGAGCACGACCTCGGCCGTGGCGTTGGACCGGTTGCCGAGCTTCTCCTTCAGGCGCTCGGGACGGAAGCCGTTGAGCCGGCCGTCGTCGCCCATCCGGGGAACGAAGAAGCACGACAGCCCGCCGGGGGCACGGCCCAGCACGAAGAAGGCGTCCGACGCCGGAGCGGAGACGAACCACTTCGTGCCCGACAGCTCATACCGTTCGCCCCCCACCGGTGACGCCACCGTGGCGCAGCGGCGGAGGTCCGACCCGCCCGTCCGCTCCGTGAGGGCCATGCCGACCAGGGCGCCCCGCTTTTCCGTGGCCGGCACCGGCCGGGGGTCGTACTCCGACGACGTCACCAGCGGTTCCCACACGGCCGCCAGCTCCGGCTCCAACCGCAGCGCCGGCACGCAGGAGTAGGTCATGGCGATCGGGCACGTCACGCCCGCCTCGACCTGGGCCAGGAGGATGAAGCGGGCCGCCCGGGCGGCATGGGCGCCTTTCGTGCCCTCGACCCACGGCCGGCCCATCAGGCCGTGCCAGGCGGCCAGGTCGAGCAGCGAGTGCCAGCCGGGGTGGAACTGCGCTTCGTCGACCCGCCGTCCGCTGCGGTCGTAGGCCATGAGGACGGGCGGGTGCTCGTTAGCCGCGAACCCGAGTTCGATCGTCTCCGGCTGGCCGCAGAGCTCGCCCAGGGTGCGGCAGCCGTCCATGGCCCAGGCGCCGGCTTCCCGCCACACGGCCTCGGCCAGCGCGGGGTCGGAGCAGAACGTGTCGCCGCCGGTCCGGGCCGGCGGCACGTTGTCCGGAAGCCCGCCCCATTCCGCCATGGCCTCAGCATGGCCGCGGGAGGAGGCTAACGTCACGCTTCGGGCGGCCTATCTTGAAAGGTAAGGAATGCTTTACACGTCAGTGACGGCGTGCGTCGGGCGGACACCGCTGGTCCAACTCGGCCGGCAGTTCCCGCCGCCCGGCCCGACGGTGATCGCCAAGCTCGAGCTCATGAATCCGAGCGGCAGCATGAAGGACCGCTCGGCGGCCTACATCGTGGAGCGCGGCCTGGCCGACGGCACGATCACCGCCGGCACCCACCTGATCGAGAGCTCGTCGGGCAACTTCGGGATCGCCCTCGCCACCGCGGCCCGGGTCCACGACCTCGACTTCACCTGCGTCGTCGACCCCAAGACCACCGCGGCCAACCTCCGGATCCTCCAGCACCTCGGCGCCGCGGTCGAGCTGGTCACCGAACCCGACGAGCACGGATGTTTTCTCGACTGCCGCCTCCGGCGGGTGGCCGCCCTGTGCCGGGAGGTGCCGGGGGCGCTGTGGATCAACCAGTACGCCAACGAGCGCAACTGGCAGGCCCACTACCACGGCACGGCGGGCGAGATCCTGGCCGACCTCGACCGGCCCCTCGACTGCCTCGTGGTGCCGGTCAGCACCACCGGCACGATCCTCGGTCTCGCCCGCCGCCTCCGGATCTCCTTCCCCGACCTCCACGTGGTGGCGGTCGACGCTGCCGGCTCGGTGATCTTCGGCGGTCCGCCCGGGCCCCGCCACGTGCCCGGCCTCGGCGCCGGACGGCGGCCGGAGCTGCTGGCCCAGGGGGAAATGGGACAGGGGGAAATGGGACAGGGGGAGATCGACGAGGTCGTCTCCGTGTCGGACCGGGAGGCGGTGGCCGGCTGCCGTTCGCTGGCCGCCACCGAGGGGATCCTGGCCGGCGGGTCGTCGGGGGCGGTGGTGGCGGCCATCGCCCGTCTCCGCCCCGGTCTCCCCG
>JAUZEX010000358.1 GCA_030838815.1 Actinomycetota bacterium | reverse complement strand
GGTCGACGTCCACCCAACCGGCGTCAGGGACGAACACCGACGCCCAGGCGTGGGACACGTCGGCCCCGACGAGGCGGGGCCGCCCCGGCGGGGGCACCGTCTCGAGGTAGCCGCTCACGTAGCGGCCGGCGAGCCCGACGGAGCGTAGGCAGCCGACCGCCAGATGGGCGAAGTCCTGGCAGACCCCCTTGCGGCCCTCGAGCAGCTCGGTCAGCGTGGTGCGCACAGATGTCGCACCCGGCTTGTAGGCGAAGTCGGCGTGGATGCGCGAGGTGAGTTCGGTGAGGGCCTCGGTGAGCGGCCGCCCGGCGGGGAACGATTCCGCTGCGTAGGCGGCGACGGCCGGCGTGATCACGACCTTGGGGGAGTCGAGGAGGAAGCCGCGGGCGTCGAAGGCGTCGTCGGCGGGGTCGAGGCGAAGGCGGTCGCGTATCGTCTCCCACGCCTGGTCGACCGGCAAGGGGACGGAGGTGGGGCGGCTGACGTCGACCATGCTCTCGGCGGTGACGGTGAGCCGGGTGTGCGGCTCGAGCACGGCGAAGTAGGCGGCCCGATTCCCGTAGAAGTCGGTCCGCTCCCGATAGTCGTAGGGCTCGGGCTCGATGCGCACCCGGGCGGACCGGCACACCTGGCCCGGGGCATCGCGGGGCAGCACGTACAGCTCGCCGTAGCTCGATGAAACCTCCGACTCGTAGCGGTACTCCGTCCGGTGGACGACGCGATAGTTCACGACGGCGCGAGCAGCGACTGCTGCGGCAGGAGGTGGACGAAGCGGTCCCGGTCGATGGCGTCGGCCGTGCGGTAGAGCAACTCCAGGATGCGAGAGAGGAAGTCGTCGAGCTCGGGGCGGGTGCCGTCCGCCCGAGGCCCGGCGAGCACGGCGGTATCGGCCAGGCGCAGAGCCGTCGAGGCCTCCAGGACCAGACGCTCGGGCTCGCTCAGGCGGGATCCGTGGTCCAGGCCCGCCATGAGGCGCACGTCGACGGCGAGCTGGTCGAGCTGGGAAGCGATCGAGCGTGGGTTGTCGGCGTCGATGACCAGAAGGTCGAGGAGCGTTTCCAGCTGGGCATGCGATCGGTAGCGGCGCCGGTAGGTGATGATGCTCTCGGCGGCGATGAGCACCGACTCGAGGAGCAGGCTGTCGGTGGCGGTGCTGCGCTCGACGGTGACGGTCGCCCGCAGGAGGGCGGCGAGCTGCTGGCCCCGTTCGATGCGCCGGCCGGCGTCCATGAAGCGCCAACCCGGGTCGCGCACCATGCTCTCGCCAGCCAGACCCGAGAGGGCGAGCAGGCTCTGCATGATCCGGCCCAGGGTGTGTTGCACGACCAGCGGGCGATGGGGGTCGGACTGGCGGAGGTCCCGGATCTCGCGGTCGAGGGTGCCGACCACCATCCAGGTGTCGGTCGACAGCTGGTCGCGCACGGCCTGGGCCGCGCCGAGCAGGTGGCGAACGGCGTGGGCCAGCGTGCCGGGCCGATTGTCGTCGACCACCAGGTGGAACAGCTCCTCACCGGGGGCGGCGAGCCGATCGCTTCCTCCGTCTCCCACGAAGCCCGGGTAGGTGGAGCTCACCCGGGTGAGGGCGGTGAGCAGCACCTGCAGGCATTCGGTGCCGGCGGGGTTGGCGCCCCGCTGGAAGTCGTTGCGCCGGTCGTGCGCCGTCCGCACGAGACGGGCCATGGCCTCGGCCCGCTCGGCGTAGCGGCCCAGCCAGAACAGGTTCTCGGCAGCGCGCGACGACATCGACGCCTGCGGATCGATGGCCGCCACCGGCGGACCGGCCGCCAGCCAGAATCCGGAGAGCTTCTCGGGTTCGGAGGCCAGCACCCACGTGTCCTTGCTGATGGCGCCGGCCTGGTTGGAGATGCGGGGGCTGCCCGGGGCCGCCCGGGGGTCCCCCGAGATACCCCCGGAGCCCGCCACGCGGGTCAAGCCGCCGGGCATGGCCGTGTAGGAGTCCCCCCGGGCCACCGCGAAGGCTCGCAGCACGGTCCGGCGGGCCTCGAGGCCGGTCGGGGTGAGCGTCGGCGCCGAGGCCAGTTCGAGGGGCTCCTGGCCGACCCACCCCGCCGGATGCGTCTCGATCCGGCGCCGTAGCTCGTCCCGGCCGTCGCGGCTGAGCTCCCAGGGGAACACCGCCGTCGGCCCGACCCCCCGGGCGATCGGTTTGATCACCAGGCGGTCGAGGTGGGCGAGCACGTGGCGACGGCCGTCCTCGTCGCCGCACCACCAGGTGGGCACCGACGGCAGCAGCAGCTGCTCGCCGAGGAGGTGTTCCGACAACCGGGGGAGGTAGGGAAGGAGGCCCGGGTTCTCGAGCAACCCGCTGCCGAGGGTGTTGAGGATGGACACACCCCCGAGGCGGGCCGCCTCCACCAGGCCGGGCACCCCGAGCCGGGAGTCACCCCGCAACTCGAGCGGGTCGCAGAACCAGGCGTCGGTCCGGCGCAGGATGACGTGGACGCGCTCAAGCCGGCCGAGGGAGCGCAGCCACACCCGGCCGTCGCGCACCGTCAGGTCGCTGGCCTCCACCAGCGGATAGCCGAGATGGGCGGCCAGGTAGGCGTGCTCGAAGGCGGTCTCGCTCCACGGTCCGGGACTGAGCAGCACGATGCGGGGATCGTCGGTGTCAGGCGGGGCGTAGTCCTGGAGGGAGGCCCGCAACGTGCGGAAGAAGGGGGCGAGCCGGTGGACCTGCGAGTCGCGGTACAGGCTCGGGAACACCCGGGAAACGACGACCCGGTTCTCGAGGGCGTAGCCCGCGCCCGACGGCGCCTGGGTGTGGTCGGCCAACACGGTGCAGCGACCCGAGCCGTCGCGGGCCAGGTCGACCGCGGTGGTGAACAGCTGCTGGCTGCCGGGCACGCGGATCCGGTCGCACTGGCGGAGAAAGCCGGGGTGGGAGAGGACCAGCTCGTCGGGCAGCACCCCGCGGCGCAGCAGCTGGCGGGGGCCGTAGAGGTCGGTGAGGATCAGGTTGAGCAGCTCGGCCCGTTGGATCACGCCGAGCTCGACGCCGGCCCACTCCTCACTGGCGAGCAGCAGCGGGACCGGATCGAGGCCCCAGGGGGCGGCGGCCGGCGCGGGAGCGGAGGCGGGATCGTCCCGGCCGTAGACGTTGTAGGTGACGCCGTCGTCGTCGAGCAGGCGGCTCGCCTCGTCTCGACGGTCGAGGAGCTCGTCGAGGCCCAGGTCGTTCAGGACGCGCCCGGTGTGGGCCCAGTGCTCGCGGATCCGCCCGTCGGCGGTGAGCATCTCGTCGTGGGCCCCTGGCACTTGACGGTAGGAGGCGAGGATACTCATGCCGATTGGAGCGCCGTCTCGGTCGACGGCTCCATCGGGAAGTAGGTGGCGACGAGCTGGTCGTGGAGTGCGCCCAGGCCCTGTTGGAGGCGGTCGGCGTAGTCGTGCAGTCCGGTGGGGCCCAGTCCGTCGAGCTCAGCCTCCGCTAGCAGCCGCTGCACCTCGGCGCAGCCCGCCATCGGATCGTCATGGCGGCACAGCTCGAGCAGGGCGTAGGAGATTACGATGAGGCAGCGCTCGACCGAGCGCGGGAACTGCTGGTCGCGGAGCAGGAACCGCAATGCGGCGGGGCCCGTCACCGTGGACCCGGCGGTGCGCAGGAACATCTGGTAGGCGCTGAGCGAGCGCAGCACTCCCGTCCACGTCACGTCGACGTATGGGTTGGCGCCGTCGCGCTGGCCGGCCAGGACGCCGGCCTGGATGTCGAGAACCCGAGTCGTCATGTCCGCCCGCTCGAGGCTGCGGCCGATCTCGAGGAAAGCGTAGGTGTCGTCGTGGCTCATGGCGCCTTCGAGCATCCCTGACAGCAGTTGGCACTGGCGGATCAACTGGGTCGTCCACCCCAGGCGGGTACGGCGGTCGACGGCCTGGTGGCGCGTCTGCGCCGCCCACGAGTGGAGCTGGTTCAGCACCTCCCACGCCTCGCTGGGCAGGATCGCCTGGGTCACCCGCAGGCTGGAGTGGGCCTGGGCGACGGAGCCGACGATCGACCCCTGGTGATCGGCGTCGGTGGCCAGGAAGCCGACTACGTGCTCCTCGCTGGCCTCGGGGTGGCGCTGGCGGAACGCCTCGCCGTTTCCGGCCAGCGCCAGCAACGGCCTCCAGCCGATGCC
>JAUZEX010000246.1 GCA_030838815.1 Actinomycetota bacterium | reverse complement strand
CAGGACGGCGATGAGGATGGTGTCGACCCCGATCAGCGTCCAGGTGACCCAGGGTCGGCCGCTGCGCCGCCAGCGGAACACCAGGATCAGGGCGGCGTAGCCGGCGGCCAGGAGCGTCAGTGTCCAGACGGCCACCGGGTAGTACCCGAGGTGCCGGTCGCCCAGGACCGCCAGCAGCACCGTGTAGCCGCAGATCGCCGCCCGCGCCCGGGAGATGAACAGGGCCGGCAACCGGCCGGCCCGTCCGTCGTCACTCACACGATGACGGGCGGCCGGGCGTCGGTGCCGGAGTGCGTTGGGGGAGGCTGGTGAAGCTCCCGAGTCTCCGGCAACGCCGGCGCCGGCCGCGCCGCGGCGATCCGGGCCGGGAACCGGGCCCGGACGATCAGTCCGCCGCCCGGGCGGGGGTCGACGGCCACCTCGCCGTCGAGGGCGGCGATGAACTGGGCCACGATCCACATGCCGAGCCCCGACGACCGGTGCTGGCCGAAGCTGACCCACTTCTGGAGCGCCTCACTGGTCAGCTCGGGCGGGATGCCCGGCCCCCGGTCGAGGACGGCCAGCTCCACCATCCCCTGGCGCAGGGCCAGGCGGATCTCGATGCGCTCCCGGCCGGGGGAGTGTTTGTGGGCGTTCTCCAACAGGTTCGTGAGGATCCGGAACAGCTTCCGGGAGTCGGTGTGGAGGACCTTGAGGCCGGGGTCGATGCTGGTCGAGGTCCGGTCGGCGGCCAACCCGGCGGCGGAGGTGGCCGAGCGGATCAGCTCCGGCATGTAGACGTCGGCCGCCTCGACGCGCTGGGGGGCGCCCAGCGACTCGGTGATGGCGACCTCCCGCAACTCGCCGAGCATGGCGCCGAGCTGGCCGGCGTGGCTCTGGATGAGGGCGATCACTTCGGCCTTCTCCTCCCCGGAGAGCGGGTGCTGCTCCCACCCGAGCGCCTGGGCGAGGGCCTCCAGCGAGGCGATCGGCGTACGGAAGTCATGGGAGAGGGCGTGGAGGAAGTCCTTGCGGGCCTCGTCGATGGCCTCCAGCCGCTGGCGCAGCGCCCGCTCCTCGTCGAGCCGGCGGTGCTCGGCCAGGGCCTCGGCCTCGGCCCGGGCCCGCTTTCGGTGGGCGAGGTCGGCGGCATGGGACAGCACGCCGGCCAGCACCGCTCCCGACAGGAGCATCCACGACCACCAGGCGGCCTGGCGCACCCGTTCGGCGTGGCCGAGGTCGGGCCGGGGCACCCAGAGGATGACGGCCACGAGGGCGGCGGTCGTGACGAGGGCGACGACCAGGGCCCGCTGCAGGCTGAACCGGATCCCCTGCGTGAAGACGACGAGGACCAGGATGGGAAGCATGGGGCTGGTCCACAACCCGGTCAGCCCGGTGAGGGCCACGACGGTGGCGACGTCGCAGGCCGTGAGGGCGTACGCCGTGGCATTCGAGACCCGGCCCCGACCCGCCTCCCGGGCCACCCAGACGAGGGCCACCCAGGAGTAGACGACGCCCGCCAGCAGCACCGTCCAGGCCGCCGTCCGGTAGTAGCGCATCTCGTCGCCGGCGACGAGGACGCTGACCATCGAGATGCCCATGGCGACGCGGATCCACGAGACGATCACCTCGCCGGCCGTCCGGTCGGTGTCCTCCAGTCGTCTCCGCACGTCGTAGAGCGCTCCACGCATGGCCATCCCCCCCGGGCCAGTGTGGCTCAATTGCGGGAGTGGGCCCAGGCCTGCAGCTCCCGGATGCGCCTCCAGCCGCTCTCGCTCTCGGCGTGGAGGCCGGCCTGGCGGGCGTCGCGGATGCAGTCGACCGGGCACATCGGCACGCAGAAGCCGCAGTCGATGCAGTCCTCGAGGACGATGGCGAACCGCCCGATGAAGTCGTCCTCGAGCTTGTAGATGGCGTCGACCTTGCCCGGGCAGGCGTGGTCGCAGGCCCCGCAGCCGATGCAGGTGTCCTCGATGTAGAAGTGGCCGATCCGGCTCATTCGACGAGATATTCCGTCGGGATGTGGACGGAGGCGTTGACGAACTCCTGGAGACTCCCGTTGAAGCGGAAGAACATGTCCCGGTCGAGCGGATCCTCGGCCCACAGCCGGACGGGGACTCCCGGGAGGCTCAGGCGGTTGAGGGAATGCTCCAGGTCCGGACGCCCGCCGCCCTCGGTGATGCTGTCCAGCATCTCCTTCCAGACCCACACGTCGGTCTCAAGAATGAAGTTCGCCTTGACCCGGTCGTCCTCCGAGACCTCCCGGACGTCGACCAGCGAGTAGAGCTCGAACGTCGTCTGGAAGTGGCGGTCCGTGCCCTGCCCGTCCGCATCGAAGACCGTCCAGACGCAGCTGCAGTCGACCTCGCCGACGTGTTCGTGGACGGAGCGGTTCTCCTCCATGAGCTCGCCGAGGCGGGTGAACCATTCCACGGACGGGAAGATCATGAGGCCGCCGCCTTCCAGGGCAGCTCGCCGAACTTGCACACGTCACGGCGCAGGAGCCCGGCCCGGTCGCAGCGCTGGAGGTACTCCTCCTTCACCACGTCCCACAGGAAGGCCACGCCGTCCATGCCGCTGTCGATCTCGTCGAGGCCGCCGCCCATGAGGACGGCCAGGGGCTCGAGCACGACCGGCTGGAGGATGCTGGTCGACACGAGGACCTCGGCGATGTCGGCGTAGCGGTGCATGAGGGCCATCGCCTGTTCCGGCTGCGGGTGGTTCTCGAGGTAGTTCTTGAGCTCGATGGTGCCGAAGGCCACGTGGCGGGCCTCGTCCTGGAGGCAGCGGCGGAAGATCTCCCGGTCGACATGGGTCCGGGCCAGGAACTCGCCGCCCCGGAACACCGACAGGATGAAGCCCTCGCCGATCAGGTTGAGGAAGTAGGCCCCCGAGGTGTGGGTCGGGCTGGCCATCAGCGCCTTGGAGCCCCACTCGAACATCGGGTTGACGTGGAGGAGGCCGCCGCCGCCGGCCAGGGCCCGCTTGCGGAAGACCTCGAGGTGGCGGGCCTCGTCCATGATCTGCGTGGCCAGGAAGGCCTTGATCTCCAGGAACTCGGCCGGGATCCGGTACATCCACTTGGCCGGGAAGTCGCCGGCCAGGAACTCGATCTCGGTCAGGAACGTGG
>JAUZEX010000352.1 GCA_030838815.1 Actinomycetota bacterium | reverse complement strand
CGTCGACGTCCTGGCGCGCCGCCACGGCGGCAAGCTGCGCAGGCAGAAGGAGCGCTCCCTCACCGACGAGGTGAACGTCGCCGGCAAGCGCATGGCGCTGGCCGTGCCGCTCACCTACATGAACCTGTCGGGAGAATCGGTGGCGCCGCTGGTCCGGCGCCACGGCGTCGAGCCCGCCCAACTGGTCGTGGTGCACGACGAGATGGACTTCGAGCTGGGCCGCCTCCAGGTCAAGAACGGCGGCGGGCTGGCCGGCCACAACGGGTTGAAGTCGATCGTGGCCCACCTCCACACCCAGGACTTCGTGCGGGTCCGGATCGGGATCGGCAAGCCGCCGGGGAGCCGCCAGGGCGCCGACCACGTGCTGCGCCGGTTCTCCAAGGCGGAGCGCAAGGAGATCGACGTCACCCTGGAGGAGGCAGCCGACGCCGTCGAGCTGATCCTGGCCGAAGGCGTCGACGTCGCCATGAACCGCGTGAACTGACCGCCGAGGGGCCGCGGCACTGGGGGCCGGGTGGGTGGTCCTGGCCCGCTCGCAGGGGACCGGCCCCTAAGCTCGGGAGTCTGACGCCGGCGTCCGTCCGCAACACCCCGTGTTGCGCAGGAACGCCGGATCGACCGCGTTCCCCCCATGGCTCTCAGCGAACTTCCTGCCCTTCTCCGAGATGACCCCGCCCTGGCCGCCTTGGCCGGGGGTTCGGCGCGTCTGGTGGCGGTGTCGGAGGCGCCCCGGGCGTTCTTCCTGGCCGGTCTGGCCCGCCTGACCGGGCGGCGTCCGCTGGTGGTCGGGGTGCCGACGACCGCCGAGGCCGAGCGTCTGGCCCACGACCTGCGCCAGTTCCTCCCCGGGGCGGCCGAGCCGGCCTCAGCGGTCGGGGCGAACGGGTCGGCGCCGAGCGGCGTGGCCGCCGATCCCATCGAGCTGTTCCCGGCTTGGGAGACGCTCCCGTTCGAGCGGGTCTCACCGGCGACGGAAACCATGGGGCGGCGGCTCAGGGTCCTGTGGCGGCTCCGGTGCGGGGCCGAAGACCCGTCCGCTCTTCCGGCGGTCATCATCGCCCCCGTCCGGGCGTTGGCGCAGCGGCTCGGGCCGCACGTGGAGGACGTCGTCCCGATCACCGTCCGGCAGGGGCAGGTCCTCGACCGCGACGAGCTGGCCGCCCAGCTCGACGCCGCCGGCTACCGGCGGGAGTATCAGGTTGAAGCGAGGGGCGAGTTCGCCGTTCGGGGGTCGATCCTCGACGTGTACCCGTCGACCGCCGACCACCCCGTCCGCATCGACCTGTGGGGCGACGAGGTCGACCGGCTCCAGATCTTCTCGGTCGCCGACCAGCGCGCCACCGGCGATATTGGGGGGCTTCACCTGCCTCCCCAGGACCGGATGGTGGAGATCTTCCCCTGCCGGGAACTCCTCCCGACCGAGGCGGTGCGGGCCCGGGCCGAGAAGCTCATCGGCGCCGAGCCGTGGGGCCGGGCCCAGTGGGAGCGGCTCTCCGAGGGCCTCCTCTTCGACGGCATGGAGTCGTGGCTCCCCTGGCTGACCGACGACGAGCGGCTCCTGCCCGACCTCCTCCCCGACGACGCCCTCGTCCTCCTGGTCGAGCCCCGCCAGATGCGGGACCGGGTCGGGGAGCTGAACGACGAGGAGGAGTCGCTCGCCCGGTCGCTGTCGTCGACCTGGGGCCTCCCCGAGGGGCACGAGCTGCCGAGGCTCACCCTCCCGTTCGAGCGGCTGCTCAGCCACACCGGCGCCGACGCCTGGACCGTCCTCGGGGCCCCCGATCGGCCGGACACCCCCCACATCGCCGGAACCCCCATCGAGGGGGTGCACGGCGACCCGTCGGCGTTCGCCGGGCGGGTGCGGGGCCTCCTCGACGGCGGCTACCGCATCGTCTTCGCCGCCGACGGCACCGGCTCGGCGGAGCGGATCCGCCGGGCCCTGGCCGACGAGGGCATCATCGCCCCCTTCACGGACCGGCCCGACAGTAAGCCCGGCGCCCGGGTGACGGTGGCGCCCATCCAGAAGGGGTTCGTGCTGCCGGCCCTCAAGCTGGCGGTGGTGGCCGAGGCCGACCTCACGGGCCGGCGCCGGGTCCACCGCCGCCCCCGGGGCGCGAGGCGGGGCGAGGACTTCTACGACGACCTCAAGGTCGGCGACTACGTCGTCCACAACCAGCACGGCGTCGGCCGCTACGCCGGCATGGTCGCCCGCACCATGGGCGGTGTCGAGCGCGACTACCTGCTGGTGGAGTACAAGGCCGGCGACAAGCTCTACATCCCGTCCGACCAGGTGAGCTCGATCCGCCGCTACACCGGCGGCGAGTCGCCCACGCTGTCGCGGATGGGCGGCGCGGAGTGGTCCAAGGCCCGGGCCAAGGTCAAGAAGGCCGTCCAGGAGATCGCCCAGGAGCTCGTCGTCCTCTACCGCAAGCGGATGGCCACCCCCGGGCATGCCTTCCCGCCCGACACGCCATGGCAGTCGGAGATGGAGGCGGCCTTCCCCTACGAGGCCACGCCCGACCAGGCCAAGGCCATCGAGGACGTGAAGGCCGACATGGAGCTGCCCCGGCCCATGGACCGCCTCGTCTGCGGCGACGTCGGCTTCGGGAAGACGGAGGTCGCGATCAGAGCGACCTTCAAGGCCGTACAGGACGGGAAGCAGGTGGCCATCCTCGTGCCGACCACGTTGCTGGCCGACCAGCACGGCCAGACGTTCTCGGAGCGCTTCGCCGGCTACCCGGTGCGGGTCGAGGTTCTCTCCCGGTTCCTCACCGCCAAGGAGGCCAAGGCCGTCGTGCGCGACGTCGAGAGCGGCGCCGTCGACGTGGTCATCGGCACCCACCGGCTCCTGTCGGAGGACATCAAGTTCAAGGACCTCGGCCTCCTCGTGGTCGACGAGGAGCAGCGCTTCGGCGTCTCCCACAAGGAGAAGATGAAGAAGCTGCGGGTCGGGGTCGA
>JAUZEX010000345.1 GCA_030838815.1 Actinomycetota bacterium | reverse complement strand
CCGCTCTGCCCGGCTCCCCGCCAACCGGCGTTCCTTTTACCGGGATAGCGCGGAAATGGAACGCCGGAACGGGCGGCCCGCGGGCTGTGCTCAACTGGCGTTCCTTTGCCGGGATGGTGCGGAAATGGAACGCCGGAACGGGCGGGACAAGGTGGTCGTGCGGTGGCCGCGGGGCTGCGTCGGCGTCAGACGGCGTAGGGGTAGGTGAGGGGGGGTTCGCCTTCGTCCCAGCGGGGGGTGCGCTCGAGGGGCTCGACGGCCCGGGTCTCGTCGATGTGGATCACGAGGTCGAACTGGTCGGCGAGGCGGGCCTGGAAATAGTGGCTCGACCGTTCGGTTTCAGGGCGGTAGATGACGCCGATGGCCCGCTCCAGACGGGCGGCGCGCAGCTCCTCGGTGGCCGGCATCCCCGGGACCAACGGGACCATGAAGGCCCCGTCGCTCACGGCGTGGAAGAGGGCCTCGACACTGTCGCCCAGCGCCGGGCGGACGTGCTTACGCTCGGCCGGTTCGTCCCAGTCGCTCGCCGCGGTCACTGTGCCGGTGTAGGTGGTGAACCCGATGTTGAAGCAGTCGCCCGGGTGGCGTTCCCGGACCAGCTGGCCCACGTTGAGCTCCCCGATGCTGCCCAGCTCGGTGGCCCGGGCGTCGCCGAGGTGCGAGTTGTGGGCCCAGATGACGACCTTCGCCTGCCGGCCCTGCCGCCGGCTGAGGTGGAGGGCCAGCCCGTCGAGCGTGTCGGTCATATGGCGGTCCCGTAGGTTCCAGGACACGACGCCGCCCGAGAACATCGTCCGGTAGTACTCCTCGGCCGCCTTGACCGTCCGGGCGTTCTGCTCGGCGGAGAAGCACTCGTCGCCCACCTCCAGCCCGTCCCGGCAGGTGTCGTCGAGGGCCCGGGCGGTGAGGTCGACCAGCTGGTCGATGACCTCCTGCTGGCACGACTTCCCGGCCCCGAAGGCGGCGCCGTAGCCGTACATCCGGGCGTCCTCGGCGACGTGGTCGAAGCAGGCGTATCGGGCCCTGGCCAGGGCCGCGGCGTCGGGATCGACCTTCTCGAGATAGGTGATGACCTCGTGGATGGAGCGGAGGAGGCTGTAGAGGTCGAGGCCGTAGAACCCGGCCCGGGCCCGTTCGTCTCCCAGTTCGGCGTTGTGGTCCCGGAGCCAGCCCACGAAGTCGAGGACGTCGGCGTTGCGCCACATCCAGGTCGGGAACCGTTCGAAACCGCGCAGCGCCTCCTCGGCATCGGCGTCGTCGCCCCGGCCCCGCACGTACCGGTCGACCCGGTAGGCGTCGGGCCAGTCGGCCTCCACCGCCACGGCCGAGAACCCCTTCTCCTCGATGAGCCGCCGGGTGATGGCGGCCCGTTCGGCGTAGAACTCGTGCGTGCCGTGCGACGCCTCGCCGATCAGCACGAAGTGGGCGTCGCCGACCCGCTCGAGCACGGCGTCGTAGTCGGACGGGGCGCCGAACAGGGGGTCCATGGCCAGCCGGACCAAGGTGGCCGGCTCGGTCGGCAGCCGGGCGGCGCCGTCGCTGGCCGGCGAGTGCGCCTCGCGCAGGAGCCGGCGCACCTCTTCGTCGGTCGTCTGGCTGAAGTCCCAGTAGGACTGGCCGACGGCGAAGAACGGCGACGGGGTCGTGGCGCAGACCACCTCGTCGACCTCGGCCGCCAGTTCCTCGCACGTGGACTGGGGGGCGGCGGGCACGGCCACCACGCTGTGGGCCGGATGTAGCCGGCGCAGCGCCAGGACGGCGGCCCGCATGCTGGAACCCGTGGCCAGGCCGTCGTCGACGAGGATCACGGTCCGGTCGGCGACGTCGGGCGGCGGCCGGCCCTCCCGGTAGGCCGCCTCCCGTCGGAGCAACTCCTCGCCTTCCCGCTCCGTCACCTGCTGGACGGCCGCCGGAGGCAGCCCGAGGGCGCGCACGACGTCGTCGTTGACCACGACGACTCCGCCACTGGCGATCGCCCCCATGGCCAGCTCCTCCCGTCCGGGGACGCCGAGCTTGCGGACGAGGAAGACGTCCAGCGCCGCGCCGAGGGCCGCCGCCACCTCGAAGGCGACCGGGACGCCGCCCCGGGGCAGGGCCAGGACGAGGACGTCGGGCCGGCCGCGGTACCGGTCCAGCCGGGCGGCCAGGACGCGCCCTGCCTCGCGGCGGTCACGGAAGACAGCTTCGCTGGCCATGGCGGTCCGTTACCCGTTGAGGCGCTCGTGAATCAACCGAACGGACATGGATCCCTCGCCCACGGCCGACGCCACCCGCTTGATCGAACCGCTGCGCACGTCGCCGGCGGCGAACACACCGGGCAGGCTCGTCTCCAGGAACAGCGGCCGAAGCGCCGGAGGGTCTTGGCCGGCGTCGACGGCGTCATTGCCGGTCAGGATGTAGCCCCGCTCGTCGAGGGCCAGCTGGGCGCCGAGCCACTCCACGCGGGGCTCGGCGCCGATGAAGCTGAACAACGCCCGGGCGTCGAGGCGGCGCCGCTCGCCGCTCCGGCGGTGCTCGGTCACGACCGCCCCGAGCACGCCCTGCTCGCCCACCAGCTCGACCACCTCGCTGTCCGACACGACCTCGATGCCCGGATGACGGATCACCTGGTCGACGAGATAGCGCGACATGTCCCGATCGAGGTCCCCGTGGCGGATCACGAGATGGACCTTGGCCGCGTACCGGGCCAGGAACAGGCTGGCCTGCCCGGCCGAGTTCCCGCCGCCGACGACGACGATGGGATCGGACAGGCACTGATGCGCCTCCATCTGCGTCGCGGCGTAGTAGACGCTCGACCCTTCGAACTCCTCCAGCCGGGGGACGGGCAGCCGGCGGTAGTGCACCCCGGTGGCGATCAGCACCGCCTGGGCGGTGACGGCGCTGCCGTCGTCGAAGTGCACCGTGTGGTGCCCGTCCGACGGCTCCAGGGCCACGGCCCGGGCGGAGACGTTGATGTGGGCGCCGAACTTCTCGGCCTGGATGACTGCCCGCTCGGCCAGCTCCGAGCCCGAGATGCCGGTGGGGAACCCGAGGTAGTTCTCGATCCGGGGCGAGGTCCCGGCCTGGCCGCCCGTCGCCACGGCGTCGCAGGCCACGGTCTCGAATCCTTCCGAGGCGGCGTAGACGGCGGCGGCGAGACCGGCGGGGCCGGCGCCGACGACGATGACGTCGCAGACCGATCCGCTCTTGGTCGGGTGCAGCCCGATCCGCGCCGCCAGCTCGGCGTTGCTCGGGTTCCGCAGCACCTGGTCGCGGCCCCACATGACCACCGGTGTCTCCTCCGGTGACACGGCCAGCTCCCGCAGCACCGTTTCGGCCGCCTGGTCCCGTTCCAGGTCGATCCAGCGGTGGGGGAGGCGGTTGCGGGCGCAGAACTCCCGGAGCCGTTTGGTGTCGGGCGAGAAGCGCGACCCGACGATGCGCAGCCCGGAGCCGAGGCCGATCAGCACCGAGCGGCGCTGGAGGTAGGCGCCCAGGATCAGGTTGCCGAGCACCGGGTCCTGATCGGCGACGCGGCGCAGGGCGGAGGCGGGGACGACCAGGACCTCGCCCGGCTCCCGGACCACGTTGGTCAGGAAGCACGCCTCGGCGGTCAGCACGCTGAGCTCGCCCAGGAACTCGCGGGGGCCGTGGAGGTGGATCACCTGCTCCTGGGCGGTCCCGTGGCCGTCCACGACGGCCACCGTGCCGTCGAGGACCACGTAAAGGTCGGTGACGATGTCGCCCTCCCGGAACAGCACCTCACCGGCCTCGGTCGGGCGGCGCTCCCCGAAGCGGGACAGGAGCGCGATCTGCTTGTCGCTCAGACGGGGAGCGACCCCGCCATCATCCGATGGTGATTCGGTGTCCGGCTCCATGCGCCGAGCGTTGCCCGTCCCCCGGGGGTGGGTATCCCGGAATCGCGTGGTTGGGCCGAACACCACGCGATCACGGGATGCCCGGGTCGAGCGGCGCAGCGCATGGTGGGCACCGTGACGGCTCTCACCGACGGCCGGGTCGTGTCGATCGCCGGCCCGGTGGTCGACGTGGAATTCTTCCGACCGGACCTGCC
>JAUZEX010000342.1 GCA_030838815.1 Actinomycetota bacterium | reverse complement strand
GGCACCCGTTGACTTCTATCTTAGAAGCTACTAGGTTCTATCTTAGCAGTTACCCGGCGGGTCGAGGAGTGGAGGACCGATGGCCGCACAAGGAACCGGGGAGTTGCGCCATCGCTGCGCGCTCGTGACCGGCAGCACCCAGGGCGCGGGAGCTGCGATCGCCCAGCAGCTCCGCCGGGAAGGGGCCGAGGTGTGGACCACGGCACGGCGGATGCCCGACGACCACCCCGACCCGCAACGGTTCATCGCCGCCGACCTCACCACCGCCGACGGCACCTCGGCCGTGGCCGAGCAGGTCACGAGCGCCGGTGGCGTCGACATCCTCGTCCACGTCGTCGGTGGGTCCGACGCGCCCGCCGGTGGCTTCGCGGTGCTGGGCGACGATCACTGGGACACCGAGCTACGCCTGAACCTCCTCGTCGCCGTCCGCCTCGACCGCGCCCTGATCCCGGCGATGATCGCCGCTCGTCGTGGCAGCGTCGTGCACATATCGTCCATCCAAAGGATGATGCCCCTGAGCGACGGCACGCTGGCCTACGCCGCAGCGAAAGCGGCGCTCACGACCTACAGCAAAGGGCTGGCCACCGAGATCGCCCGGTTCGGGGTGCGCGTCAACAGCGTGGCGCCCGGGTTCATCCGGACGGCGGCCGCCGAGCGCCTGATCGAACGAATCGCCGACGCCGGCGACGGCTCACGCGAGACAGCCCTCCAACAGCTCATGTCGTCGCTCGGAGGCATCCCCCTGGGCCGGCCCGCCGAACCCGCAGAGATCGCCGAACTCGTGACATTCCTCGTCAGCGACCGCGCCTCGGCCATCACCGGCGCCGAGCACGTCATCGACGGCGGCACCATCCGCACCGTCTAGATCCCCGCCAGCCTCGAGCGTTCGGCCGCAGTAACGAGCGAGGAACGGAGCTCGTGCTCGCTTCCGGGCCAACCCGCCATGGTGCCTCCGGGTCCCCACCCGGTTGGCCGCCAGGCGCCAGACTGGAATCCTCACGCCGGCCCCGAAGGAGACGCCCAATGAACCGCCGAGAGCTCATCGCCGCCATCGCCGCCCACACCGATGCCGAAGCTAAGACCGTTGACGCCGTCCTGCGGGGCTTCACCGACGTCGTGTGCGCCACCGTCGCCAAGGGCGACCCGGTCGTGCTCACCGGCTTCGCCAAGTTCGCCAAGATCCAGACCAAGGCCCGCATGGGCCGCAACCCGGCGACCGGCGAAGCGATCAAGATCAAGGCCTCCAAGAAGGCCCGCATCACCCCCCTCAAGGGCTTCAAGGACATCGTCCTCGGCGCCGCCCCCGCCCCCAAGCTGACCAAAGCCGCCCCCGCCAAGGCGGTGACCGCCAAGCCGGTCTCGAAGGCCCCGGCCAGGACGACGGCCGCCAGAACGACCCCCGCGAAGGCACCCGTAGCGCGGACCCGGACGACCGCGGCGAAGGCGCCGGCAACGCGGGCCACGGCGACCAAAGCCGCCACGACCCGCAGAGCCCCGGCCAAAAGCACGACCAAGCGCTGAGTGGAAGACACCCCCCCACGGCCCCCGGGGCGCCACCCGCCTCAACCGCCGAATCTCCGGGATCGCCGACCGGGTGACCTGGTCCGCCGCCGCGGGTCGCGCTGCACTCGCGGCAGCATTCGGAGAAGCCGGGGCGTGTCCCGGGAATCGGTGGCGCCCGCGCCGGGTTGCATCACACGGAAGCGTTGACTGGCGGGGCGACGGAGGGCGGAGTCGATGTCGAAGGCGTTCGGTTTCAAAGGGTACGGCGGACCCGAAGTGCAGGGTTTCCTGGACGTGACGACGCCGGTTCCCGGGGCCGGCGAGTTGCTGCTGGCGGTGCGGGCGGCGGGCGTGAACCCGGCGGACTGGAAGCTCCGGACCGGGTTCATGCGAGAGGTCTTCCCGATGAAGCTGCCGGCCGTGTTCGGCTACGAGGTGGCCGGTGTGGTCGAGGCGGTCGGCCCGGACGTCGAGGGCTTCGCGGTCGGAGACGAGGTGTTCGGGTCGGTGATGGGCGGCGGCTACGCCGAATACGCCCTCGTCCCCGTTCATAGCGTGGCCCGCAAACCGGCCGAGGTGTCGTTCACCGACGCCGCCGCCCTACCGGTCGCGGCGGCCACCGCCTTCGACGGGCTGACGCAGCTCGGCCTAGCCGCCGGCCAGACGCTGCTGATCGTCGGAGTCGGCGGAGGGGTCGGAGTGGCCGCAGCCCAGATCGCCCGCCACTGGGGGATCCGGGTCCTCGGCACGGCCAGCGCCGCCAAACGGGAGTTCGTCGAAACCCTCGGCGTCACCCACGTGGCGTACGGCGATGGGGTCGCCGACCGGGTCCGCGCCGCGGCGCCCGACGGAGTGGACGGTCTGTTCGACCTGGTGGGTGGTGACGCGTTGCGGGCGGTCGGCGCCCTCGTGGCCGCCCCCAATCGGCTGGTGACCGCTGTCGATCCGGGTGCGGCCGCGGAGTTCGGAGGTCACATGATCGAGCGGAGCCGCGACAGCCATGTGTTGGAAGTCGTGGCGGGGCTGGCTGCGTCCGGGGCGCTCAACCCGTTTGTCAACGCCGTGTTCCCGCTCGTGCAGGCCGCCGAGGCCCTCAGCGCCGTCGAGACCGGCCACGCCGAGGGCAAGATCGTCCTCCAGGTCGGCTGAACCCCAAGCACCCGCCTGGTGTGAGTGCAGCATTCCAGGTGGGAATCCA
>JAUZEX010000313.1 GCA_030838815.1 Actinomycetota bacterium | reverse complement strand
ACCCTCGGCGGCCGCTCGGCGAGGGAGAACAGGGCGTAGAACGAGGCGACGCCGTAGACGTCGGCCGGGGCGACCTCGAGGCGGCGGGCGATCTCGTCCACCGCCCCCCGGCTGATCCAACCGACGGCGTCGTGGACGGCGTGCAGCGCCGGCAGCAGCAGGTGCCGCCGTTGGCCAAGGGCGCCGTTCCCCCGCCAGGAGTCGAGCGCCGACCCGAGCAGGTCGTCGAGGGCGGCCTGCTCCGCCGCGCTCGGCGCCAGTCCCGCGAACCTGAGATCCATGGCTGCGAGACGTTAGGAGCCCGTGGCCCGCAGCGGCTCACCGACCGGCTCGACGCGCACGGCGCTGGCCTTGAACTCGGCCGTCCCCGACTTCGGGTCCGTGGCCTCGATGGTGAGCTGGTTCGTGTCGACGTCGTCGGGAAAGTGGATCGTCATGAACACGAGCCCGGGCCGCAGGCCCGGGTCGAGGCGGACGGGCGCCTCCACGGAACCGCGGCGGGAGACGACCCGCACGACCTCGCCCTCGGCGACGCCGAGGGCGGCGGCGTCCTTGGGGCAGAGGTCGATCGTCTCTCCCTTCCGGAGCGGGGAGTCGTAGCCGCCTGTCTGGACGCCGGTGTTGTAGGAGTCGAGGCGGCGGCCGGTGGTGAGCCGGAGCGGGAACTCCTCGGTCAGCTGGTCGACCGGCAGCTCGTGGGCCACCACCGAAAGCGGCGCCAGCCGGCCGCGGGCCGCGGGGTCGGTGGCCCACAGCCGGCCGTGGAGGTAGGACGGTTCCAGGGAGTCCTCCGACGGGCAGGGCCACTGGATCCCGCCCAGCTCCTCCAGCCGGCGCCAGCTCATCCCCCGGTGCAGCGGCGACAGCGAGCGGAGCTCCTCCCAGATGGCCTCGGACGATGGATAGTGCCAGTCGTGCCCGAGGCGGCGGGCCACCTCGCACAGGATCTCGGCGTCGTCGCGGGCGCCCTCGGGCGGCTCGATGGCCTTGCGGACCCGCTGGACCCGCCGCTCCGAGCTCGTCACCGTGCCCTCGGTCTCGCACCAGGCGGCGGTGGCCGGCAGCACGACGTCGGCCAGCTGGGCCGTCTTCGTCAGGAAGATGTCCTGGACGACGAGGTGGTCGAGGCCCGTCAGCAGGTGGACTGCGTGGGAGACGTCAGCCTCGGACTGGGCCGGGTTCTCCCCCATGACGTAGAGGGCGGTGAGCTCCTTGCGCTCCATGGCGGCGAACATCTGGGTCAGGTGCATGCCGTAGGCGGGCGGGATGCGGCTCCCCCAGGCGGCGTCGAACCGGGCCCGCACCTCGTCGTCGAGGATGTCGCCGAAGCCCGGCAGCCGGTTGGGGATGGCGCCCATGTCGCCGCCGCCCTGCACGTTGTTCTGCCCCCGGAGCGGCTGGAGGCCGGAGCCGTAGCGGCCGACATGGCCGCAGAGCAGGGCCAGGTTGATGAGGGACAGGACGTTGTCGGTGCCGTTGTGGTGCTCGGTGATACCGAGCGTCCAGCACAGCTGCGCCCGGTCGGCCCGGCCGTAGGCGTGGGCCAGGTGGCGGATGGCCTCGGCCGGGACGCCGGTCTCGGCCTCGCCCCGCTCCAGGGTCCACGGTTCGACGTCGGCGGCGTAGGCCTCGAAGCCGGTGGTGGCCTGGCCGATGAACGTGCGGTTCTCCAGACCGGCGGCCAGGATCTCCCGGGCGACCGTCTTGGCCAGGGCGACGTCGGTGCCGACGTCGAGCCCCAGCCAGGCGTCGGCGAACCGGGCCGAGGCCGTGCGGCGGGGGTCGACCACGATCAGCCGGGCGCCGTTGCGGACGCCGGCCAGAACGTGATGGAAGAAGATCGGGTGCGTCTCGCGGGCATTGCTGCCCCACAACACGATGAGGTCGGTGTCCTCCACCTCGCCGTAGCTGCTCGTCCCCCCGCCCGCTCCGAAGACTGTCGCCAGACCGGCGACGGATGGAGCGTGTCAGGTGCGGTTGCAGGAGTCGATGTTGTTGCTGCCCAGCGCCACCCGCATGAACTTCTGGGCCACGAAGTTCACCTCGTTGGTGGCCTTCGAGCAGGAGAACATCCCGACCGCTCCGGAGCCGCCCCGTTCCAGCGCGGCCCGGAATCCGCCTGCCGCCCGGTCGAGCGCCTCGTCCCACGAGGCGGGGGCGAGCTCGCCGTCGCGGCGCACCATCGGCTGGGTGATTCGCTGGTATCGCATGGCTTCACGGTACCTCCCGGCTCCGGGCGGATGACCGGCCCAGGAACCTGAACTGCACCTGACGAATATGTCCTGGGGCCGCATCGAGGCCCGAATTCGGAACAGAGGAGCCCTCCCCCAGCGTGCCCCGACCCCGTCGCTCATTGCTGCGCGCCCTCGTGGCTACTGTCGGCACGGCCCTCGTGGCCGCCCTGCCGCTGGTGGCGCCGCGCCCGCCGGCGGCCGTGGCCGCGGCGACGGCGTCAGAGTCCGCTCCCACGGCGGGCTACTGGCTGGCCGGCGGCGACGGCTCCGTGTACCCGTTCGGGGCGGCCGGCGATCTCGGTTCGCTGCAGGGCACGGGCCTGGCCCATCCGGTGGCCGGGATGACGCCGACGCCGAGCGGTGACGGCTACTGGCTGGTGGGGTCGGACGGGGGGATCTTCTCCTTCGGCGACGCCGCCTTCTACGGCTCCACCGGGGCCCTCAGGCTCAACCAGCCCATCGTCGGCATGGCGTCGACCCAGTCCGGCAAGGGGTATTGGTTCGTCGCCGCCGACGGCGGGATCTTCTCCTTCGGCGACGCCGCCTTCTACGGCTCCACCGGGGGCCTCAAACTGAACAAACCCATCGTCGGGATGGCCGCCTCCCCCACCGGCCAGGGCTACTGGTTCGTCGCCTCCGACGGCGGGATCTTCTCCTTCGGCGACGGCAGCTTCTACGGCTCCGCCGGCGCCCTCAAACTCAACAAACCCATCGTCGGGATGGCCCCCACCCCCACCGGCAAGGGCTACTGGTTCGTCGCCTCCGACGGCGGGATCTTCTCCTTCGGCGACGCCGCCTTCTACGGCTCGACCGGGGCGACGCCCCTCAACCGGCCGATCGTGGGGATGGCGGCGTCCCCGTCCGGCAAGGGCTACTGGTTCGTCGCCTCGGACGGAGGGATCTTCAACTTCGGCGACGCCGCCTTCCTCGGCTCGGCCGGCGGCCGGCCGCTGCCGGCCGGGGTGGTCGTCATGTCGGGCGTCCTGCGGGCCGTCCCCGGCGGGTCGACGGCCGGCACCGACACCACCGCCACCACGGCCGACCCCTCGCCGACGACGGCCCCGATCTCGGGCCCCACCACGACCACGACCCGTCGTGGCCCGTCCGACGAGGCCTTCCAGATCGGCCTCGTCGGCGACACCGGCTACACCCCGTCGGACTCGAGCCGGTTCGACAAGGTGCTGGCCCAGATGAACCGGTTCCCGCTCGCCTTCGTGGTCCACGACGGCGACTTCAAGAACCCGACGACCGCCTGTGCCGACGCCACCTTCGAGGCGGTCAAGGCCCAGTTCGACACGTCGAAGGCGCCGTTCGTCTACACCCCGGGCGACAACGAGTGGATGGACTGCAACAACGTCGCCGTCAACCCCAACGAGTCCCCCATGGACTCGGTGGAACGCCTCCAGGCGTTGCGGGCCCTGTTCTTCGCCCAGGACCAGTCGCTGGGCGTGAACCCGATGCCGCTCACGACGCAGCGCCAGGCCGGCTACCCCGAGAACGCCCGGTGGTCGAAGGAGGGCGTGGTCTTCGCCACCATCAACGCCCCCGGGCCGGGCGACGACATCAGCAACCAGGACGAGTCGGGGCCCCGGCGGGTGGCCAACCTGGCCTGGCTCCAGACCGCCTTCGACCAGGCGCAGTCGACCGACGCCCCGGCGGTGATGATCATCTGGCAGGCCGACCCCTGGTTCTCCACGCCGGGCCACGACTTCTCGGCGACCTGGAAGTACCTCGTCGAGGCGCTCAAGGAACGGACGGCCGAGTTCAAGAAGCCCGTGGTGCTGGTCCACGGCGACTCGCACATCTTCCGGATCGACAACCCGTTCGACGATCCGAACACCCCGACCGTGGAGCTCCCCAACTTCACCCGGGTCGAGACCCACGCCCTGGCCGGCGACGCCGCCAACTGGGTCCGGGCCACGGTCGACCCGCTCGACCCGCTGGTCTTCACGTTCACCACCGCCCACGCCAGCTGAACGCCGGACGGATTGGGGTGGTTCCTTCCGCCCCTTTCGGCAGGAGCCGGCGGGGCTCCCGCAGAAACAGTCCAGGTCAGACCGCCCCCAACTGACGAGGTTCGCCCATGCCCCATCTCCCGCTCGCGGCCATGTCGTTGACCGACGTCGAGCTCACGCGCTTCTTCGTCGCCATCGTCGGGCTCATGGGGATGGCCCACTTCATGGGCAGCCTGTTCGGCCGGCTCCACATGCCCCGGGTCATCGGCGAGATCGCGGGCGGCCTCATCCTCGGCCCCACGCTGCTCGGAGCCATCGCCCCGGGCGCCTACCGGTGGACCTTCACCGCCTTCCCCGAGGAAGGGAAGTTGCTGGCCATGGCCAGCGAGTTCGGCGTCGTCCTCCTCATGTTCATGTCGGGCATGGAGATCAAGGCCCGCTTCGCCCGGGAGGACCGCAAGGTCGCCTTCCCGCTCCTGGCCGGCGCCACCCTGGTGCCGTTCCTGCTCGGCGTGGCCGCTCCCCG
>JAUZEX010000166.1 GCA_030838815.1 Actinomycetota bacterium | reverse complement strand
GGGTCGACTTCATGTGCGAGATGGGCGACCTCGTGCCCGGCACGTCGGGCGAGGCGCTCGGGCGGCAGGTCTTCGGCTTCGTGCCCGACAGCTTCGTGAGCCGGCCGTCGAAGCGGCGCTACCCCGTCATCGCCGTCAAGTTCCCGCCGACGTTCCTGCGGGTGCCGTCGCTCATCCGCCGGGCCCGGGCCACGACCGGGCCGTGGTGGACGGACGAGGTGGCCCGCACCCCGAAGCTCGACCTGTCCGGTGCCCGGGCCCAGCTCCAGGCCGGCATCGACCGCTTCACCACCAACCTGACCCTGCAGGCGACGGCCATCACCTGCGGTATCCAGCTGGTCTACGACCAGCTCTCGCTGCTGGCCGCCAAGGCCGGCGTCGACCAGGCCGCCCTGATGAGCGGCCACGGGTCCCACGAGGAGACGGCGGTCATCGACGACCTGTGGGAGGTGTCGCGGGACCGGCTCTCCCTGGAGCAGTTCGTCGCCCGCCACGGCTACCACGGCCCCTTCGAGGGCGAGCTGTCCGGTGTGTCGTGGCGGGAGGATCCGGCGCCGCTGCGCAAGATCGTGGACGGGTACCGGTCGATGGACGACAGCGCCGGCCCGGCGGCGGTGGAGGCGGGCCGGACCGCCGCCCGGCGGGAGGCGGAGGCGAAGCTGCTGGCGGCGATGCCGGGGGCGGCCGGCCGGGCCCAGGGCAAGCTGGTGCTCGGTCTGGCCGGGCGTTATCTCCCGTTGCGGGGGGTGGGGAAGGTCGCCTTCCTCCAGAGCCTCGACGTCGCCCGGGCGGCCGCCCGGCGCATCGGGGAGCTGCTGGCCGCCGACGAGGTGCTGTCCGAGCCGGACGACGTGTTCTACCTCACCGCGCCCGAGATCCTCGGCCCGCCCCCGGCCAACGCCCGGGACCTCGTGGCCGAGCGGCGGGAGATCCGGGACGGCTACCGCAAGGTGCGCCTCCCGATGTTCTGGACGGGCGATCCGGACTACGAGCTGATCGGCGACGTGGTACCGGAGGGCGCGGGCGACCGCGGGGACGGCGGGCGCCTCACCGGCGTCGGCGTCTCGGCGGGCGTCGTCGAGGGCCCGGCCCGGGTGGTGACCGACCCGGCGCTGGCCGAGATGGAGCCTGGCGACATCCTCATCGCTCACACCACCGACCCGAGTTGGGCCTCGCTCATGTTCATGGCCAGCGCCCTGGTGGTCGACATCGGCGGGCAGCTCTCGCATGCCGCCGTGGTGGCCCGCGAGCTCGGCATCCCCTGCGTGATGAACACCCGCGACGGCACGCGGGTCGTACGCGACGGCGACCGCCTCCGTGTCGACGGCGGCGCCGGAACGGTGGAGATCCGGTCGCGCCCGGACGGCGAGTAACGTCGGCGCCATGGCCGGACCGAGCGCGCGGGACTTCTTCAGGAACTTCGACGACTACGACGGGTCGCTGGACAAGAAGATCCGCAAGGCCCTGACCAACAACGCCAAGAAGCTCGTCACCCTCTCGGAGTGCTGCGGGCATCCCGGCGAACCGGGCTGCTGAAAGAAGGCCACGTCGCCCGGTGCGGGCGGCCATCAGCACTCTCACCGCCAGCACTCTCGCCACCAGCTCTCCCACCATTACGAGCCTTCCGTGGCGGACGAACTCGACGAACTCAAGCACCGCCTGGCCGAGCTGAGCGCGGCCGTCGACGCTCTGTTGGCCCGCCAGCTCGCCGAGGCGCCTCCGGCGGACAGCACCGGGCCCGACGACGGCACGGTCGCCTGATCCTGCGTTGACGCTCCCGGCCTAACACTGTTAGGGTTCGACTGAACGAGTGTTCAGTCGAGGGGATGCCGATGCCGGTCCTCAGCCCGGAGCAGGAGATGTTCGCCGCGACGGTGAGGCGGGTGGCCGAGGAGCGGATCGCTCCGATCGGCGCCCGGATGGAGGAGGACGACGAGTTCCCCCACGACCTCATCGACCTCTACCGGGAGCTGGGGTGGCTGGCGCTCATGACCCCGGCGAAGTACGGCGGGGCGGAGGCCGGGTCGACGGAGTGGGTCATCCTGGCCGAGAACATCGCCCGGGTGAACGCCGCCGCGGCGCAGATGTTCGAGAACTTCGGGCCCGCCATCCCTTTGCGGTTCCTCGGTTCGCCGGAGCAGCAGGACCGGCTCTTCCCTCTGCTGGAGCAGCGGATCGGCTGCTTCGCCGCCACCGAGCCGGACGCCGGCAGCGACCTCGGCGCCGTCCGCACCCACGCCGTCGACAAGGGCGGCTCCTACCTCATCAACGGCGAGAAGTGCTTCATCACCAATGGGAGCGTGGCCAACTTCTACGCCCTGGTGGCGACGGTGGCGCCCGGCTCGGGCTTGTCGGGCCTGCGGCTGTTCATGGTCGACGGGGTGGAGTCCCCCGGCGTCAGGGTGATCCGGGAGGAGAAGAAGATGGGCCTGCGGGGCTCGTCGCTGGCCGCACTGTCCTTCGAGAACGTGGAGGTGCCGGCCGACAACATGATCGGCGGCGAGACGGGCCTGCGGGCGGCGCAGCAGCTGCTCGACTTCGCCCGTCCCAACGTGGCCGGGATGGCGTGCGGGCTGGCGACGGCGGCGATGGAGTACGCCCTGGCCTACACACTGGAGCGCCGGGCTTTCGGGCGCCCGGTGTACGAGTTCCAGGGCGTGTCGTTCCCCATCGTCGACATGGCCATCCACATCGAAGCCGGCCGGGAGCTGGCCTACAAGGCGGCGGCCGAGGTCGATGCCGGCGGCCCCCGGGCCAGCGAGCTGGCCTCGATGGCCAAGGTGTTCTGCACCGACACCGCCATGGCCGTGACCACCGATGCAGTCCAGTGTCTCGGCGGCCACGGCTACCTGAAGACCCACCCGGTGGAGCGGATGATGCGCGACGCCAAGGTGATGCAGATCTATATCGGCACCAACCAGATCCAGCGCATGCTGGTGTCGGAGGCGCTGGCCCACCGGGTGCGCGCCGCCGTTTCCTGAGGAGGGCCGGTGGACTTCACGCTGTTGCCGGAACACGAGGCGCTGGTGGCGGTGGCCCGCCGGGTGGCCGGCGAGCTGGCCCCGGGCTACGTGGAGCGGGACCGGGCCGGCGCCTTCCCCTGGGAGACGCTGAAGCTGCTGGCCGACTCCGGCCTGCTCGGCGTGCCCGTGCCGGCCGAGGCCGGCGGTCAGGGGGCGGGCGAGCTGGCCGCCGGCCTCGTGTGCGAGGAGCTCGGGAAGGCCGACTACACCACGGCGCTCATGGTGATCCAGGCCGGGACGGCGGGAAAGATGTTGTGGCGCCTGGGTTCCGAGCGGGTGAAGGAGCAATGGCTCCCCCGGGTGACCACCGGCGACACCACGTTCGGGCTGGCCCTGACCGAGCCGGGGACGGGCTCCGACATCTCCGCCCTGGCCGCCACCGCCAAGCCGGCGGGCGACGGCTTCTCCATCCGGGGCGAGAAGTCGTCGATGAGCTTCTCCGAGTCGCAGATGGCCTTCGTGCTCGCCCGGACGGAGGACGGACCGGCGCTGTTCGTGGTGCCGCTCGATGCGCGGGGCGTGACGGTGGCGCCGTTCGACGACATGGGAAGCCGCCCGCTGGGCCGGGCGGTGGTCACCTTCGACGACGTGACGGTGCCGGCCGACGCCATGCTCGGCACGCCCGGGGCAGGCGTGAAGTTCGCCCTCGGGTCGCTGGCGTCGTCGAAGGTGCTGGTGGGCTGCGTCTGCCTCGGCGTGGCCGGCGCGGCGCTGGCCGAGGCGGTGGCGTGGGCCAAGGAGCGGGTGACGTTCGGGGCGCCGCTGGCCACCCGGCAGGGGATCGCCTTCCCGGCCGCTGATCTCGCCACGCAGCTGGAGGCGGCCCGCCTGTTGGCTCACAAAGCTCTCTGGAAGGCCGACCGGGGTGACGACTTCCGGAGGGAAGCGGCCATGGCCAAGGCCTGGATCCCCCGGCTGGCGTCGACCGTGTGCCACGAGGCGATCCTGACCATCGGGCACGTCGCCTACAGCCGGGAGCACCCCGCCCAGCTTCGCCTGCGCGACGTGCTGGCCACCGAGCTCGGCGAGGGCCCGGCCAACACGCAGCGGATGATCGTCGCCCGCGACCTGTTCGGCGTCACGCCGTCCTAAGGGAGCGCCTCAATGGTGAAACCGCCGGCGGCGACCGTCTCCCTGCGCAGCCGGGCGCTGGAGGAGGCGTTGCGCATCGCCGACTCCGAGGGCCTCGGCGCGCTGAGCATCCGGCGGCTGGCCGAGGCGCTGGGCGTGAAGGGCGCATCGCTCTACCACCACTTCAAGGACAAGGACGAGATCCTCGGCGGGCTGGCCACCATCGCCCTGGCCGAGCTCCGGCCGCCGTCGGACGAGGCCCTCGGCTGGATGGACTGGCTCCTGCAGGTGGCCCGCTCATACCGGGAAGCGCTGTTGGCCCATCCCAACCTGCTGCCCCTGATCCTCGGCCGCCACAACCGCCGCGCCGGCTCGGCCGTCTACGACTACGGCGCCATGAAGCTGACCGAAGCCGGAATCCCGCCCGCTTATCAGCTGACCCTGATCAACGCCCTGGAGTCCTACGCCACCGGCGCCGTCCTCTACGGCCTGAACGCCCCCGCCGCCGCCTGGGAGGCCTCCCTCCCCCCAGACGGCTGCGTGCACCTGCGCCGAGCGCTGCAATCCGACACCCTCGACGAAGACGCCCGCTTCGACCTGGGCTGCCGTGCATTGCTGGAGGGCCTCGCCGCCCGGGTTGCCCACGCTCGAGGTGGTAGCGCCGGTCGCAGCCCGCTCTGAGCACGTGAGCCCCTCGAACCTCGGGGGCGAACCGAGAATGGGAGGAGGGCCGTTGCGCCCGGCAACCTCGACACCTCTCCCAGAAATTCTGGGAACGACCGGTTGATCTGTCGTGAAGGGCGCCACCAACCGGGTACAAGGCTCGGACGAGAGAGCCTCACCGGCTGGGGTCGGGCGCGTACGGGCGCCCGCGCCTCGAGCAGGGAGGCGTAGGAGGTGGGGGCGGTGCAGCGACGTTGGATCCGGCGGGTGTCGCCCCGGGCACTGCTGGTGGCGCTGAGCAGCGTGGCCGTGGTGCTGGCGCTTGTCGCGGTGTCGCAGGCCGACCCGCGATCGCAGACGGCTCTGTCGGTGGCCACGATGTCGGGCGGCCCGTCGCCCGTTGCGCCCGGAGCCGACGCCGCCCTGTCCAGCGCCGACGCGGCGTCGCCGTCGCTGTCGCCGCCGATGGCCGACGGGTCGACGACCACCACCTCCGCCGCGAAACGTGCAGCGATGGCCGCCTCCATGGTCGCCACACCTCCCTGTCCCAAGACGGCCGACCCCGCCCGCCCCTGCCGGCCGCCCTGCGACCCCGCGGCCTGCTGCCCGACCTCGAAGCCCTGCCCCCCGCCGTGTCCCCAACCCGGCTCCGCCGGCACGGCCGCGAAGTGTCCCCCGCCCTGTTCCTCGGCCGGCTCGGCCAGCTCGACCAGGGCGTGCCCGCCGCCCTGCGCCCAACCGGCCGCCCCCACCACCGGCGCCACCGCGGCGCCGAACCGGCCCTCGTGCCCCCCGCCCTGCTCCGGTTCCCCCCAGCCGGACAGGTCGTGCCCGCCCCCCTGTAGCCCGGGCGCCCCGACCGACCCCCAAACCGGCCAGGCGTGCCCGCAGCCCTGCCCCCAGTACGCCCCGGCCGACGGCCGCCCGGCGTCCTGCGCGCCGCCGTGTGCCTACTCGAGCGTCCCGGCCGGGAGCCCGGCCGCCGCCGGCAACTCGGTGACCTACGCCTGCCCGCCGCCTTGCGCCTATCCCACCGAAACGGACGGCGGCATCGGCTCCACGCCCCCCGGCCAGGCGACGCCGGCCTACGCCTGCCCCCCGCCGTGTTCGGGCGCCGCCGGCTCCACCGGCGCCTGCCCCCCGCCCTGCCCGGGCCCGAAGGCCTGCCCGCCGCCCTGCCCGTCCGCCGCCCCGACCCGCCAGCCGTGCGCACCCCCCT
>JAUZEX010000272.1 GCA_030838815.1 Actinomycetota bacterium | reverse complement strand
ATCCCGCCCAACGACAACAAGTTCGCCGCCCTCAACTCGGCGGTGTGGAGCGGCGGGTCGTTCATCTACGTCCCGCCCAACACCCACGTCGAGATGCCGCTCCAGGCCTACTTCCGGATCAACGCCGAGAACATGGGCCAATTCGAGCGCACGCTGATCATCGTCGACGAGGGCTCGTCCGTGCACTACGTCGAGGGCTGCTCCGCCCCCATCTACACCGGGGACTCCCTCCACTCGGCGGTGGTCGAGATCGTGGCCAAGCAGGGCGCCAACGTCCGCTACTCGACCATCCAGAACTGGTCGCCCAACGTCTACAACCTGGTCACCAAGCGGGCCCGGGCCGACGCGGAGGCCACGGTCTCCTGGATCGACGGGAACCTCGGCTCCAAGCTGACGATGAAGTATCCGGCCGTGTACCTCATGGGCCCCAAGGCCCATGGCGAGGTGCTCTCGGTCGCCTACGCCGGTGCCGGCCAGCACCAGGACGCCGGGGCCAAGATGGTGCACGCCGCCCCGGAGACGACCTCGCTCATCGAGTCCAAGTCGATCAGCAAGGACGGGGGCCGCACCACCTACCGCGGCCTCGTCCGGGTGAACCCGGGCTGCAAGAAGACGAAGAGCCACGTGCGCTGCGACGCCCTCATCCTCGACGAGGACAGCCGCTCCGACACGTACCCCTACATGGAGATCGAAGAGCAGGACGCCCGCATCGGCCACGAGGCCACGGTCTCCAAGGTCGGCGAGGACCAGCTCTTCTACCTGATGTCGCGGGGTCTCACCGAGCAACAGGCCACGGCCATGATCGTCAACGGCTTCATCGAGCCGGTCGTCAAGACGCTGCCGATGGAGTACGCCATCGAACTGTCGCGGCTCATCGAGCTGTCGATGGAAGGGTCCGTCGGGTAACAGGACGTCCGCACCACACCACAAGGTCGGGGGGCCATGAGTAACTTCACGCCAGAAACGGCGCGCGCCCTACCAGGGCCGGGCTGGTTGACCGAGCGGCGGCGGGCCGCCGCCGAGCGGTTCGCGTCCGCCGCCCTGCCCACGCCGTCCGAGGAGGCGTGGCGCTACAGCCGCATCGAGGAGCTCGACCTCGACCGGTACCGGCCCAGCGAGCGGGCCGCGCCCGGGAGCATCCCGGCCAATCCCGGAGACGCCGCCGGCGGCGCCCCGGTGGCCGCCGCCACCAGGGTCGTCACCGTCAACGGGACCGTGGTGTCGATCGACATGGACGACGGCCTGGCGGCCAAGGGCGTCACGGTGACCGACCTGGCCACCCTGGCCGAGGCCCCCGAGGAGCTCGGTCGCTGCGCCGACGCCTCGCCCGACGCCTTCCTGCATCTCCACGACGCCTTCCTGCAGGGCGGTGTCGTCATCACCGTCCCCGCCGGCGTGTTCGTGGAGGCGCCGATCGTCGTCAAGCACTGCTTCGAAGGCGACGGGGTGGCCTCCTTCCCACGGACGGTCGTGGTCCTCGGAGAGGACGCCGAGGCCTCCGTGCTGGAGCGATTCGTCTCGTCGGGCAGCTCGGGGGGATCCCAGCTCGTCGTGCCCGTGACCGAGATGGTCGTCGGCGACGCCGCCCGGCTCAACTACCTGGGGCTCCAGGCCCAGAACCCGTCCACCTGGCAGATCGCCCTCCAGCGCTCGCTGGTGGGCAAACAGTCCACACTCCGTTCCTCGGCGGTGGCGCTCGGCGGTGACTACGCCCGGCTCCGGGTCGAAGCGCTGCTGGACGGCGAAGGCGCCTCCTCGGAGATGGTGGCCGTCTACTTCGCCAACGAGACACAGATGCTCGACTTCCGCACCCTCCAGGACCACGTCGCCCCCCACACCAACTCCGACCTGTTGTTCAAGGGGGCGGTGGAGGACCGGGCCCGCAGCGTCTACTCCGGCCTCGTCCGGATCCGGCCCACCGCGCAGCGGACCAACGCCTCCCAGACCAACCGCAACCTCGTGCTGTCGGAGGGCGCGTCGGCGGAGTCGATCCCCAACCTGGAGATCGAGGCCAACGACGTCCGGTGCTCCCATGCCTCGGCGGTCGGCCCGATCGACGAGGACCAGCTCTACTACCTGGAGAGCCGGGGCCTCCCGCCCGACGTGGCCGAGCGGCTGATCGTGTTCGGTTTCTTCGAGGACGTCATCGCCCGCCTGCCGCTCACCGGCCAGGAGGAGGCGCTGCGCGCCGCCGTGGCCCGCAAGTTCGAGGCCCGGGGGGCGGGAGGCTTCCCCCATGGAGACAGTCGTGGCTGAGATCAGGGTCTGCTCCGTCGACGACGTGAAGCCGGGCTCGGCCAAGCGGTTCGACGTCGACGGGTACCGCCTCGCCGTGGTGCGGATCGGCGACGACGGCTGGTACGTCCTCGGCGACCAGTGCACCCACGCCGAGGCGTCGATCGCGGAGGGCGAGGTCTGGCCCGAGGAGTGCGAGATCGAGTGCCCGAAGCACGGCTCCGCCTTCTCCCTCACCACCGGCGAGCCGCTGACGCTGCCGGCCACCGAGCCCGTCCCCGTCTACGGGGTGCGGATCGACGGCTCCGACGTCCTCGTGGAGGTGCCAGAGTGATGGTTTCCGAATGAGCACGCTGAAGATCACCAACCTGTCGGCCCGGATCGGCAGCCGCCAGATCTTGAACGGCGTCAGCCTCGAGGTCAGCTCCGGCGAGGTCCACGCCCTCATGGGGCCGAACGGGTCGGGCAAGTCGACGCTGTCCCACGTGCTCATGGGCCACCCGGACTACGAGGTGACCGGCGGCTCGGTCACCCTCGACGGAGAGGAGCTGCTCGGGCTCCCGACCCACGAGCGGGCGGTCCGGGGCTTGTTCCTGGCCATGCAATACCCGGTCGAGGTGCCCGGCGTGGGCCTCGACACGATGCGGCGGGCGGCGCTCGAGGCCCGGGGTGTGGAACCCAACGGGCTGTCGAAGGAGCTGGCCCGGGAAGCGGAGCTGGTCGGGCTGGCGCCGTCGGCGCTCGGCCGCCCGGTCAACGTCGCCTTCTCCGGCGGCGAGAAGAAGCGCAACGAGACTGTGCAGCTGGCCGTGCTCCGGCCCCGCATCGCGGTCATCGACGAGATCGACTCCGGGCTCGACATCGACGCCCTGCGGGAGGTCGCCCGGCGGATCGAGCAGATGACGCAGGAGAGTGCCGAGGGCGGGGACCGGCTCGGCGTCCTGGCCATCACGCACTACGCCCGTCTGCTGACCGAGCTGCGACCCGATCGGATCCACGTGCTGCGCGACGGCCGGGTCGTGATGTCGGGTGGCCCGGAGCTGGCCGACCAGCTGGAGGAGAGCGGCTACGAGGGCCTCGGAGTCACCGACGGCACCGGCGAGGTGGACGTCCGCCAGCAGTGAGCAGGGCGCGAAGAGGCCCCCGGCTCCGCTCGAACGGATCCGGGGGCCTTTTCGGAGCTGCGACTACATGGTGCCCATCAGGCCGGCCAGCACGCTGGCGTTGCCGGTGACGCCGAGGATGCCGGTCAGGCCGCTACCGGTGATGAAGCCGGGGAGGCTGAGGACGGTCCCGGGGAGCGAGGTCACCGTGGCGGGCAGGGTCGAGACGACCCCGAGGGCGCTGCCGGCGGCCATCTGGGCCGGAGCGGCCACGTGGCCGACGGTGGTGAGGGCGTCGCCGACGAGGGGGCCGGTGATGCCGAGGATCCCGGCCGGCGTGGACAGCAGGCCGCCGCCGCCGATGCCCACGCCGCCCAGGCCGGCGACGACGCCGGCGTTGGCCGTGAGGGTGCTCCCGAGGGCGGTGCCGAGCACGGCGCCGGGGACGGCGAGACCGTCACCGGCGATGTTGGAGACGTCCGTCAGCACGAGGCCGGGGGTGGCGAGCAGCGAGCCCGCGATGTTGGCGACGAGGGCCGTCGGGACGAGGCCGGCGGGGACCAGGCTGGTGAGGCCCGGGACGCTGACGGCGCTCAGGTTGGGAGTGACCGCAACGTCGGCGCTGTTGTCGGTCGTGACACGAGCGGCCATGGCGGGGGCCATAGAGCCGATGGCGAGGGCCGCACCGGTGACGGCGGCGAGACGGCGGAAGCTGCGCTTGGACACGGGGGATCTCCTTGGTACGCACGGAAAGGGGGCGAGCGGAGCTGCTGCTGGGTGGGGGGCGGCAGCCGTCGCTGTCGAACCCAGCCGGCCGGTCGATGCGTCCAGCCTGCGTATCGATTCGCCCCCCAGGGGTCACACCCTTTGCACCGCCAACAGGTACGCCCGGCTCGTCCGTTTTCCCCACCACAGCGACGCAAAGACGTCGGCGTCTCGCTGCAGATAGGCGCCGTTTGGCCGGATGGCGCCCGTACACTGGCCGGATTGCCCGCTTCATCGGGGGGTTTGAACAGGTGCAGATCGCCAAGCGTCACGGAATCGCCGTCGTGCTCTGCCTGCTGCTGCTGGGCGCCGGTTGCAGCAGCGGAGGCTCGAAGACCGACAGCTCGGCGTCGAAGCCGGGGGCCTCGGGCGCCAACGACATCGCCCCCGCCGATCGGGCCGACCTCGCCGACGGCGGGAAGCTGACCTGGCCGATCGACACGTTCCCGTCGAACTTCAACCTCAGCCAGCTCGACGGGGCCCTGGCCGACGGGGCCAGCGTCATGGGGGCGCTCATGCCCTCGATGTTCAACATCGACCCCCTGGCCCAGCCGGTGGTGAACACGGACTTCGCCACCTCGGCGGTCCTGACGGCCACGGAGCCGAAGCAGATCGTCACCTACAAGCTGAACCCCAAAGCGACCTGGGACGACGCTACGCCGATCACGGAAGCCGACTTCGAGGCGCAGTGGAAGGCGCTGTCGGGGAAGGACAAGAGCTTCCACATCGCTTCGTCCAACGGCTACGAGAACATCGAGAGCGTGGTCAAGGGCTCCGACGACAAAGAGATCGTCGTGACCTTCGCCGCCCCCTACGTCGACTGGCAGGGGCTGTTCAGCCCGCTGTACCCGGCGTCGACCAACAAGGACGCGACCGTCTTCAATGACGGGTGGAAGGAGAAGGCCCTCACCACTGCCGGCCCGTTCAAGATGGCCGGGGTGGACACCACGGCCCAGACGATCAACCTGGTCCGCAACGACAAGTGGTGGGGCAGGCGGGCCAAGCTCGACACCATCATCTTCCGCAAGATCGACCGCGACGCCCAGGCCGATGCGCTCTCGAACGGCGAGATCGACCTCATGGGCGTCGGCTCCGACGTCAACCGCCTGAAGCGGGCGGAGGGCATCAGCGGTGTCACGATCCACCACGCCGCGGCCCCGAACTTCAACCACATGACGATCAACGGGACGAGCGCGATCCTCTCCGACATCAACGTCCGGAAGGCGCTGGCGCAGGCGATCGACCGGGACGCCGTGGCCAAGACGCTGCTGGGCCCGCTCGGGGTGAAGACGGCGCCGCTCGGCAACCACATCTACATGACCAACCAGAAGGGTTACCAGGACAACAGCACGACCCTGCCCTTCGACATCGCGGCGGCGGGCAAGCTGCTCGATGACGCCGGCTGGAAGCTGGCCGGCGACACCCGTATGAAGGACGGGAAGCCGCTCTCCCTGCGGCTGCCGCTGCCGCCGGGGTCAGCCGTCGGCAAGCAGATCTCCGAACTGGTGCGGTCGATGGCCCAGAAGGTGGGCATCAAGATCGACATCCAATCGGTGCCGGGCGACGACTTCTTCCCGAAGTACGTGAGCCTGGGGAACTTCGACATCGTCCTCTTCGGGTGGTCGGGGACGCCGTTCCCGGTCACGTCGGCCAAGTCGATCTACGCCGCGCCGAAGAAGCAGGCCGACGGTACCGAGGACGTCCAGCAGAACTACGCCCGCATCGGCACGCCCGACATCGACAAGCTCTTCAACGACGCCGCCGCCACCTTCGACGCCGACAAGCAGATCAGCATCGGGAACGAGATCGACAAGCTGATCTGGGCCGAGGTGCACTCCCTGACGATCTACCAGGTGCCCGACATCGTGGCCACGAAGGCGAAGCTGTCCAACTTCGGCTCGTTCGGCTTCGCCACCGTGGTCTACGAGGACATCGGCTACAAGAAATAGGCAACTCGGGGGCTCCGCCCCCCGAGGGCCCCCCGGAGTGCTCGGCGGCGCCTTCGGCGCCCGTCCATCATGTTCCGACGAAGCTGTTCCTCGCTGCGCTCGGGCTTCGTCGGCGGCGGCTTCGCGCCGGGCGGCTTCAGGCCGACTGCAGCTGATCGTCGTCCAGGCCCTGGGCGAGCGTGTTCCAGGCCAGTGTGGCGCACTTGATCCGCACGGGGAATTTGACGACCCCTTGCAGGGCCTCGAGATCGCCGAGCTTCACGCCCTGGAGCTCGGCGGCGAGGTCGTCGCCGTCGCCGTCGCCTTCGAGGCGCGACTCGTGGATCGACATCAGCGCCTTGAAGGCCCGGATCAGCTGGCGGGCCTCAGCCACCGTCTTCCCCCGCACGGCCGCCCCCATCATCGACGACGACGCCTGGCTGATCGAGCAGCCCTGCCCGCCGATGCGGAGGTCCGACACCGTGCCCGTGGAGTCGTCGACGTCGAGGTAGAGCACGATCTCATCGCCGCACAGGGGGTTGAAGCCCTCCAGCTTGCGGGCCGGGGGCACCGGCAGCTCGCCGCGGTTCCGGGGCGAGCGGTAGTGGTCGAGAATGATCTCGCGGTACAGGTCCTCGAGGCCGGCCATCAGTGTTCTCTTCCCTCTCCTAACCGAACATCTTCTCGACGGCGCTCAGCGCGTCGCCGAGGGCGTCGACGTCGTCTTCGTCGTTGTAGATGTAGAACGACGCCCGGGCCGTGGCCGTCGCGCCCAGCACCCGCATGAGGGGCTTGGCGCAGTGGTGGCCCGCCCGCACGCAGACGCCCTCGGAGTCGAGGACCTGGGCGATGTCGTGGGGGTGGACGCTGTCACCCTGGCGGGTGGCGAACTCGAACGACAGCACCCCTGAGCGCTCGACGGGGTCGGCCGGGCCGTGGACCACGAACTTGTCGCCGAAGCGCTCCCCGAGCGTCGCCAGGGCGTACCTCGTCAGCGACAGCTCGTGGGCCCGAACGGCGTCCATCCCGACGTCGGACAGATAGTCCATGGCGGCGCCCAGCCCGACCGCCTCGGCGATCGGAGGCGTGCCGGCCTCGAACTTCCAGGGCAGTTCGGCGCAGCTGAACCCGTCCAGGCGGACGTCGCTGATCATCTCGCCGCCGCCGAGGAAGGGCGGCATCGCCTCCAGCAGTTCCCGGCGGGCCCACAGGACGCCGATGCCGGTCGGGCCGAGCATCTTGTGCCCGGAGAAGGCGACGAAGTCGGCGCCCAGGGCACCGACGTCGATGGTCAGGTGGGGGGCGGCCTGGGCGGCGTCGACGAGGACGAGAGCGCCGGCGGCATGGGCCGCCTCGGCCAGCGGGGCGATGTCGTTGATGGTACCGAGCACGTTGGAGACGGCCGTCACGCCGAGGAGCTTGGCGCCATCGAGGAGGCGGGGCAGATCGGTCAGGTCGAGGTGCCCGTCCGCCGTCAGGGGAATCCAGCGCAGCTCGACGCCGCGCTCGGCGGCCAGCATGTGCCAGGGGACGATGTTGGCGTGGTGCTCCATGTGGGTCAGCACCACGACGTCGCCGGCGGTCAGGCTGGACCGGCCCCAGGCATGGGCGACCAGGTTGGTGGCCTCGGTGGTGCTGCGGGTGAAGATGACCTCCCGGGGCGAGCGGGCGCGGATGAAGCGGACGGTCTTGGCCCGGGCCTCCTCGTAGGCGGCGGTGGCCTCCTCGGCCAGCGTGTACACACCTCGGTGCACGTTGGCGTTGTGCTGCGTGTAGTAGTCGTCGAGGGCGTCGAGCACCGCCTGCGGCTTCTGGGAGGTGGCGGCCGAGTCGAGGTAGACGAGCCGCTTACCGTTGACCCGGCGGCCGAGGATCGGGAAGTCCGTCTGGAGCCGGGCCAGCGGGCCCGGCGCGTGAATGGTGCTCATTGCCTGATCTCAGCCCCCCGGAAGGCTTCGTAGCCCTCCTTCTCCAGGCGCTCGGCGAGCTCGAGGCCCCCCGACTCGACGATGCGCCCTCCGACGAAGATGTGCACGACGTCCGGCGTGAGGTAACGCAGGATCCGCTGGTAGTGGGTGATGAGGAGGACGCCCATCTCGGGCCGCTCCCGGCGGACCTCGTTGATGCCCTCGGAGACGATCCGCAGCGCGTCGATGTCGAGGCCGGAATCGGTCTCGTCCAGGATGGCCATGTCGGGCTCCAGGAGGTCGAGCTGCAGCACCTCGGACAGCTTCTTCTCGCCGCCCGAGAAGCCGTCGTTGAGGTAGCGGTCCATGAACTGGGGGTCGACCGAGAGGCGCTTCATCCAGTCCATCAGGGCCAGGCGGACCTCGAGGACCGACATGTCGAAGCCCTTGCGGGCCGACATGGCCTGGCGCAAAAAGTTGAGCACGGTCACGCCGGCGAACTCTTCCGGATGCTGGAAGCCGAGGAACAGACCCCGCTGGGCCCGTTCCTCCGTGGTCAGGTCGGTGATGTCCTCGCCCTTCAAGACCACCCGGCCCGAGCTGACCTCGTAGTTGGGGCTGGCGAGCAGTGTCTTGGCCAGGGTCGACTTCCCGGAGCCGTTGGGACCCATCAGCACGTGGACCTCGCCGGGGGCCACGGCGAGTGACACGCCCTTCAAAATCTCGTCCGCTTCGCCGGTGCCGGCGTGGAGATCGTCGATGAGGAGCACAGGGTCGCCGTTCACAATGGGCTCAGGCATACCCCCATTCTAATTCCACTACGGCCGTAGTGGAAATTCCCAGCGCGTAACATTCGGCTCCGTGACGAGCCCCTGGACGTCGTCGACCAGCCCGTCCCTCGGCACCGGGGGAACGGTCACGCTCGTGGAGGGGCCGGCCTTCTGCATCTCCGGCCGGACGGGCAACATGCACCCCTCGTTTCCGGAGGGGCTGTTCTACCGGGACACGCGCTTCCTGTCGGAGATGGAGCTGCGGGTCAACGGCCTGGTGCCGGAGCCGCTGGCGGCGACCACCACCGACCCGTTCTCGGCCTCGTTCGTGCTGCGGGACCACCCGCTGCGGGGCCGGGCCGACTCCCACCTCGTCGTCTTCCGCCACCGGTACGTGGGGCGGGGGATGCGGGAGGACATCGTCGTCCGCAACTTCGGTGAGGAGCCGGCCTTCTGCGGCATCGAGCTCAGCCTGAACTGCGACTTCGCCGACCTGTTCGAGGTCAAGGAGGGGCGGGTCGAGCGGACGGGTGAGATGCGCCTCGAGGCCGACCGCACCCGGATGACGTTCTCCTACCGGCGGGGCGGCGTGCGGCGGGGGACGTTCGTCGACTTCTCCACCGCCCCCAAGATCAACGGCAACATCGCCTCCTACGAGCTCATCATCCCGGCCCGGGGGCAGTGGTCGACCTGCCTCCAGGTGACCCCCGTCATCGACACCACTCCGGTGGAACCGCGCTACCGCTGCGAGGTCCCCGTCGACCGGGCCACGCCGGTCGAGCGCCTGGCCGCCTGGCGCCGCTCGCTGCCGGTCATGGCCTGCGACCACGAGACCTTCGGGGCGCTCCTGACCCGGTCGACGGAGGACCTGGCGGCGCTGCGGATCTTCGATCCGGATCATCCCGACCGGGCCGTGGTGGCCGCCGGGGCGCCGTGGTTCATGACGCTGTTCGGCCGGGACTCGCTGCTCACGTCGTGGATGGCGATGATGGTCGACCCCGACCTGGCGCTGGGCACGCTCCAGACGCTGGCCCGGTTCCAGGGCCGGGCCGTGAATCCCCTCACGGAGGAGGAGCCGGGCCGGATCCTCCACGAGATGCGCTTCGGGGAGGCGGCCGGCATCTCCCTCGGCGGGGGGACGATCTACTACGGCAGCGCCGACGCCACGCCGCTGTTCGTCATGGTGCTGGGGGAGCTGCAGCGGTGGGGGAGCCGCCGGGGCGACGTCGACGCCCTCCTCCCGGCCGCCGACCGGGCCCTCGACTGGATCACCCGCTTCGGCGACAAGGACGGCGACGGCTACGTGGAGTACGAGCGGGCCTCCGACCGGGGTCTGCTCAACCAGGGCTGGAAGGACTCCTGGGACGCCGTCCGCTTCGCCGACGGCCGCCTGGCCCGGGCGCCGATCGCCATGTGCGAGGTGCAGGGCTACGTCTACGCCGCCCTGGTGGCCCGCTCCCACTTCGCCACCGAGGGCGGCGACCAGGAACTGGCCGAGCAGCTCCGGGCCCGGGCCGAGGCCCTCAAGGTGGCCTTCAACCGGGATTTCTGGCTCGAGGAGCACGGCTTCTTCGCCATGGCCCTCGACGCCGACAAGACGCCGGTCGACGGGCTGGCGTCCAACATGGGCCACTGCCTGTGGACGGGGATCGTCGACGAGGAGAAAGCGCCCCTGGTGGCCAAGCACCTCCTCTCCAACCAGCTGTTCTGCGGCTGGGGGGTACGGACGCTGGCCGAGACGGTCAAGGGCTACAACCCGATCAGCTACCACTGCGGCAGCGTCTGGCCCCACGACAACGCCATCGCCGCCGCCGGGCTGATGCGTTACGGGTTCGTCGAGGAGTCCCACCAGATCATGGAAGGCCTCATCGCCGCTGCGCCCTACTTCGACAACCGGCTGCCGGAGCTGTTCGCCGGCCTGTCCCGGTCGCAGTTCCGGTTCCCGGTGACCTACCCGACGTCCTGCTCTCCCCAGGCGTGGGCCGCGGCCTCGCCACTCCTGTTCCTCCGCACGATGCTGCGCTTCGAGCCCGACATCCGCAACGCCACCCTCAACCTGGCCCCCCGGGTGCCCGACTGGATCGGCACCCTGGCCCTGGAGCAGGTCCCCCTCATGGGCGGCCACCTGTCGATCCGGGTCGAGGGCGAGGAACTCGACGTGCTCGGCGTCCCGCCCGGCCTGACGATCGCCACCGAACCCCGCCAGCCGACCTTCTAGTAGCCCCGGTCCACTCAGAAGCCCCGGTCCACCCACTCCTGGAGATGGGGGCGCTCGGTGCCGACGGTGGTGTCGAGGCCGTGGCCGGGCATGACGATCGTCTCGGGCGGCAGGGTCAGGAGCCGCTCGTCGACCGACTTGATGATCGTCGGGAAGTGGCCGCCGTGGGCGGTGTTGCCCGGGCCGCCGGGGAAGAGCGTGTCGCCCGAGAAGAGGATGGGCCACCCTTCGAGGAGGAAGGAGATCGAACCTCTGGTATGCCCTGGCGTGTGGATGGCGCGGAGGCGCAGGTCACCGACCTCGATGACGTCGCCGTCGGCGATCACCCAGTCGTAGCTCGGCAGCATCGTGGCGTCGTCGACGCCGACGCCGACGTCGAGGCCGGCGTCGCGGGCGGCGGTGACGGCCCCGATGTGGTCGAAATGGCCGTGGGTCGTGAGGACCCGCCGCACGCCGGCCGCCTTGGCCACCGGGATGATCAGGTCGTGCTCGTCGGCGGCGTCGAGGAGGACGCCCTCGCCCGTCGCCTTGTCGCGGAGGATGAACACGTTGTTCTCCCACGACCCCACGACGAGCTTGTCGAGCCGGATGCGGGCGTCCTCGAAGTGGGCCGGTCGCTGAGAGGCCGACCCCTTTGTCGCTGGCATGGCGCGAAGGCTAGTGGCCTACGTACCCTGGTCCGAGCGGGGAGGAGAGAGACAATGGCTGAAATGACGCAGTGGCGCCCAGCGGCGGGCCAGATCGCCCTTATCGAGCCGGTCGACGCCAGCCCGGGGCGGGACTGCCTCACCGGCGTGGTCGTGCCCGGTGACCGCATCCTCATCGACCTCGGGGCGTCGCCCCGGCCCGAGAGCGACGCGGCCGAGGTCGTGGCCAGCTTCTTCGCGCCCGACGCCCTGTACCGGCTCTTCGCCAAGGCCCATCAGCAGGAGGACGGGCTGATGTCTCTCGACGTCTCGGCCCTGGAGCGGGTCCAGCGCCGGGCCAACGCCCGGGTGCAGGTGGTGCTGCCCGTCCGCCTCGGGGTCGGCGAGCAGGCGGAGGCGGCCGTGCTGTCGGGCGAGACCGTTGACCTCTCGACCGGCGGCTGCCGGGTGATGACCGACCGGCCCTGGCCGACGGAGGCCGACCCGGTGGTCACGATCGACCTGCCCGACGGTGAAGCCGTCTCCACCCAGGCCCGGGTGGTGACCGTGGACCTGAACGGTGACGGCTGGGAATACCGGCTCGCCTTCCCCGGCATCGCCGAATCCGACGCCGCGCGCCTGTCCCGTCTGGTCGCCCTGGAGGGCTAGGTCCTTTCCCCGGGGGACACCGCCGAGCCCCCGGGGTCCCCCTCCCGTTTTTCTTGACCGTTCGGTCAGGTAGTACCCTCGGCCCGTTCTCCGAACGAGGGAGCGATCGAGGTGGATTTTCGCGACACGCCTGAGGAAGCGGCGTTCCGTGACGAGGTACGAACGTGGCTGGCCGAGAACCTGGTCGGCGAGTTCGCCCGGATCGGCGGCGGCCGCGGCACGGCCGACGAGGAGCACTGGGAGACCCGCCTGGAGTGGGAGCGCACGCTCGGCGCGGCGGGCTGGATCGGCCTGTCGTGGCCCAAGGAGTACGGCGGCCGCGGCGCCACCTTCGGTGAGCAGGCGATCTTCAGCGAGGAGTACGCCAAGGCCAACGCGCCGGGGCGCATCACCTTCTTCGGCGAGGGCCTGCTCGGGCCGACGCTGGTGGCTCTCGGCAGCGACGCCCAGAAGCGGCGGTTCCTCCCCGGGATCCTGAAGGCCACCGAACTGTGGTGCCAGGGCTACTCCGAGCCCGACGCCGGTTCCGACCTGGCCAATGTCAAGACGAAGGCCGTATTGGACGGCGACGAATGGGTCATCACCGGCCAGAAGGTCTGGACGACCTTCGCCCACCACGCCGACTGGTGCTTCGTCATCACCCGCACCGACTTCGACGCCCCGGCGCATGCCGGCATCTCCTACATCCTCGTGCCGATGGACCAGCCGGGCGTCACCTACCGGCCCCTGCGGCAGATGACGGGGGCGGGGGAGTTCAACGAGGTCTTCTTCGACGAGGCCCGCACGCCGGCCGACATGGTCGTGGGCGAGGTCAACGGCGGCTGGAAGGTGGCCATGGCCACCCTCGGCTTCGAACGGGGCACCGCCTTCATGGCCATGCAGCTGGCCTTCGAGCGGGAGTGGCGCAACGTGGCCAACATCGCCCGGAAGAACGGTGCCGCCGACGACCCGGTCATCCGGGACCGGCTGGCCCGGGCCTTCGCCGGGGTGAAGGTCGCCGCCGTCGGCGAGGTGACGGCTGCGGCGGTGCGGGCCTGGGGCATGGAGCCCGACCTCGTGCCGAGTGGTCAGCAGTCGAGCGAAGGTCTGCTCGCGGACTGGCCGCCCTACGACAGCGTGCTGGACCCGATCGACCGGGTCTTCCTGCCGCGGGCCGACATCGCCACCGAGACGCTGGTCGCCGGGCTGAAGGAGCGGGGCTGGGAGGTCGACGACGTGACGGCCTACCGGACCGTCCGCGCCTCGCCGCCGCCGGCCCCGGTGCGGGAGGCGTTGAAGGGCGGCCGCGTCGACGCCGTGCTGTTCACGTCGTCCTCCACCGTGCGCAACCTGGTGGGTATCGCCGGTAAGCCGCACGAGGCGACCGTCATCGCCGTCATCGGCCCGCAGACCGCCGCGACAGCCGTCGAGCTGGGCCTTCGCGTCGACGTCGAGTCGACC
>JAUZEX010000264.1 GCA_030838815.1 Actinomycetota bacterium | reverse complement strand
AGCTACGGGCTGGTCTGGGGCGTGGAGCTGGAGGCCAGCCGGAGGGCCGATGCGGCCCGATCGGCTACCGGGGTGGACCCCTCGAGGCTGCGGAGCTGGATTCGGGCCAGGGCTCGCCGGAGGGCGTCGTCGTGCCCGGCGGCGAGCTCGGCGAGGACGCCGGCCGCGTCTTGCGGATTCCAGCCCGGTTCCATGGCCCCGAGCAGGGCCCGGGCGGCCAGCAGATCCGTCAGGCCGGCCTTCGGGGGGTAGCTGGGTGTACGCATCGTCCGGGCCTCCCGTGGGTTGCACCGAGTGACGTGTCACCAAGGTCCGGAGCGACGCGTCGCGCACTGTACAACTCCCAGCTAGTGGGAGGAAGCCGTCATCTCGATCCGCACCGGTGTCAATGGTCACTGAAATAGCGCGAACGGGCCCTTCCCATTTCTGCCGACAGGCGCATTGTGGGGGCATGGAGACCAAGCTCGATGAGATCGCGGACGGGATCTACCGGCTTTCGACCTACATACCCGAGATCGCACCCCCGGCGGGGTTCACCTTCAACCAGTTCCTGATCGTCGCCGACGAACCGCTGCTGTTCCACACCGGGCCCCGGGGCATGTTTCCCCTGGTGGCCGAGGCGGTGGCCAAGGTGGTGGCGGTGGAGCGGCTGCGGTGGATCACGTTCGGCCATGTCGAGTCGGACGAGTGCGGCTCGATGAACCAGTGGCTGGCCGCCGCGCCGTCGTCGCAGGTGGCCCACGGCGGGCTGGGCTGCATGGTGTCGCTGGACGACATGTGCGACCGTCCCCCGGTCCCGATGGCCGACGGCGAGGTGCTCGATCTGGGTGGGAAGCAGGTGCGCCACATCGACACGCCGCACGTTCCTCACGGTTGGGAGGCGCGGGTGTTGTACGAGGAGACGACCGGCACGCTGCTCTGCGGCGATCTCCTCGGACACCTCGGCAACGGGCCGGCCGTGACCACCGACGACATCGTCGGGCCGGCCCTGGTGGCGGAAGGCTTGTTCCGCTCCTCCTCCCTCGCCCCCGACACCGCGGCAGTGATGCGCCGCCTCGGCGACCTGGCGCCGACCACGCTGGCGCTCATGCACGGCTCGTCCTACTCAGGCGACGGCGGCAAGGCGCTCTATGACCTGGCCGCGGGATACGAAGCGCAGTTCCTGGCCCGGGTGTGACCGGCGTGACCCCGACCGATTACGACGCCATTGTCGTCGGTGCCCGCTGTGCCGGTTCCCCGACCGCCATGCTGCTGGCCCGCAAGGGCTACCGGGTGCTGGTGGTCGATCGGGCGGCGTTCCCCAGTGACACGCTGTCGACGCACATGATCCATGCCCCCGGGGTGGCGGCGCTGCACCGCTGGGGGCTGCTCGACCAGGTGGTGGCCACCGGTTGCCCGCCGATCGACACCTACTCGTTCGACTTCGGGCCGTTCACCATCGCTGGGCATCCCAAGCCCTCGGAGGGCATCGCCACCGCCTACGCGCCGAGGCGAACAGTGCTCGACAAGATCCTGGTCGACGCCGCCGGCGCGGCCGGCGCCGAAGTGCGGGAGCGCTTCATCGTCGAGGACATCGTGGTGGAGGACGGCACCGTCGTCGGCATCCGGGGGCACGGCGAGGGCGGGCGGACGGTCTTCGAGCGGGCCCGGGTCGTGATCGGCGCCGACGGGCGGAACTCCTCTGTGGCCAAGGTCGTCCGGCCGGAGCAGTACCACGAGAAGCCGATGCTCATGTGGAGCTACTACACGTACTGGAGCGGTCTCCCCGTCGACGGTTTCGAGACCGTCGTCCGTCCCGACCGGGGCTGGGCGGCGTTGCCGACCAACGACGGGTTGACGCTGCTGGTGGTCGGGTGGCCGTACTCGGAGGCGTCGGAATACAAGATCGGCGTGGAGGCGAACTACCTCAAGACACTGGAACTCGTCCCCGAGATCGCGGCGCGCGTCCGCGCCGCCCGACGGCAGGAACGGTTCGCCGGCGGGGCCGTCCCAAACTTCTTCCGGAAACCGTACGGACCCGGCTGGGCCCTGGTCGGCGACGCGGGCTACACCAAGGACCCGATCACCGCCCAGGGGATCAGCGACGCCTTCCGCGACGCCGAGCTCTGCTCCGATGCCGTGGCCGAGTCGCTTGACGGCCGCCGTCTGTTCGACGACGCCATGGCGGACTATCACCAGGCCCGGGACGCGGCGGTGCTGCCGATCTACGAGTTCACCACGCAGCTCGCCACCCTCGCCCCGCCGCCCGTCGAGATGCAGCAGCTGCTCGGCGCGGTGCACAGCAACCCTGACGCCATGGACGACTTCGCCGGCATCACCGCCGGGACAGTGTCGCCGGTCGATTTCTTCGATCCCGAAAACGTCGGGCGCATCATGCGGGCCGCGGCCATGGCCGTCGGCGGCTGACGGCAGCGGGGGGAGGTGCAGGTTTGCACCGCTTCCGCCCGACGGCGCTCACCGCACTCCCGTACCGTGAACCGACTCGGGGCGTGACTCGCCCACAAGCAGGCGGAGGAATCCATGGCGGCACTCAGATCGCATCGTCGGGCGACGGCGCTGGCGGTGACGGCGGCGGTGCTCCTTCTCGGCGCCGCCTGCGGCAAGTCCGACACCAAGGGGGCCTCGGGCTCGACGACCAGCACGGCCAAGGCCGGCGGTGTCGTGGCCGACGGCCCCGTCGTCATCCAGGCCGGCATCAACGACCCGGCGCAGCGGGCGGTGGCGGTCCTGCAGTACATGCCGGCCAAGGCGACCGTGGCGGTCGGCCAGACGGTCCGGTGGACGTGGGACGGCACCAGCGAGCCGCACTCCGTGACCTTCTTCCCGCCGGGCCAGAGCGCCCCTTCTCCTCCGGGCAGTGACCCGACGCTGTTCGCCCCGACGCCGGCTACCGGCCTCTACGACGGCTCCACGCTGGTCAACAGTGGCCTGGCCCCGCAAGGGCCGGGGGCCGTCCCGCCGTTCGAGGTCGCCTTCGCCAAGCCGGGCAGCTACGGCTACTCCTGTGTGATCCACCCCCAGATGATGGGCACCATCACGGTCGTCCCCGTCGGCCAGGCGGCCGAGACGGCGGCCGCCGTCAAGACCCGGGGCGACCAGGAGAAGGGGCAGTGGCTGGCCGAGGGCAACCAGGCCCTCCAGAAGCTCCAGTCGGCCGTCCCCGTCGGTACCAAGAACAGCACCGGCACCACCAACTGGAAGATCGAGATGGGAGCGTCGACGCCCCACACCGACATCCTCGCCTTCGCCCCGGTGCCGGCCAACCTGAAGCACGGTGACAAGGTGACCTTCGTCAACAACTCGGGGGCGCCGCACACGGCCAGCTTCTTCAACAAGCAGCCGCCGATCGAGAGCCCGAGCGACCCGGCCATCGACAAGGCCGCTCCCGGCCCGTCCCCCCAGACCCTCAACAGCACGGACCTCTTCAACACCGGCACCCTGCCGCCCGACGCCCCGCCCGGCGCCGGCCCGCCCGAAGCGGCCCGCAGCTTCACCTTCGCGGTGCCGACGGCCGGCGACTACCAGTACCTGTGCATCTACCACTCCCCGAGTGGAATGGCGGGCGTGATCAAGGCGTCGTAGCACCGTCGCTCCGGCGGTAAGACCATCTGCTGACCGGAGCGACGGTAGGGTCCCTCAGCTGTGGAGCGCGTGGAGCGGCTGATCCTGTGGGACATCGACGGCACGCTCGTGCAGACGGCCGGCGTCGGGGCGGCCGCCTTCACCACAGCCATCGAGACGACCTTCGGCGTCCCGGCCGGCCATCACGGCGTGTCGATGGCCGGCAAGACCGACCCCGAGATCGCCCGGGAGATCCTGACCGTGCTCGACCTGCACGACGCCACCGGGACACATCTGGCCGGCCTCCTGGCCGAGACCGAGCGGCTCGTCGCCGCCGGCCGGGACCGCATCCGGGCCGGCGGCCGGATCCTGCCCGGCGTGGCGCGGTTGCTCGAGGCGCTCACTTGTCCGGGCACGGTGCAGACCGTCCTCACCGGCAACACCGCCGCCAACGCCGCGGTCAAGCTCGACGCCTTCGACCTCCGCCCCTGGCTCGACCTCGACGTCGGCGCCT
>JAUZEX010000261.1 GCA_030838815.1 Actinomycetota bacterium | reverse complement strand
CGGTGGCATTCGGTTACCGGCGTCGGCCGGCCGGCGTAGCTCGTCAGCAGCGAGGCGAACTCGTCCCGGAAGACGTCCGACGACCACGCCAGGCGGAAGGCGGCCTCCAGGTCCATCAGCGCCGGGATCAACGTCTCGGGCACGAAGCGGCCGCCGAACTCACCGAAGCGGCCGCGTTCGGTCGGTTCCGGCCCGGGCGGGCCGAGGACCACGGGTGCCCCGCGGGCGGGGGTCGCTGCTGTCACGTTGTCACGTACCGTCCTCGGCCCAGTCGTAGGGCCCGTCGGAACTCGGGGTCCAGCCTTCCTCCAGCGCCTTGCCCGCCTCCCTGGCCCGGGCCACGAAGAGGCGGACCTTGGTGGCGTCCTTCCGGCCGGGCGACGCCTACAGGCCGCTGGCGGCGTCGACCCCCCAGGGCCGGACCTTCCTGATGGCCTGCTCCACGTTGTCGGGGTTGAGCCCGCCGGCCAGCAGCAGTCGCACGCCGTCGGGGGCGCCTTCGGCCAGTGTCCAGTCGAAGACCGTCCCCGACCCGGGATCGGGGGAGTCGACCAGTACCACGTCGGCCGACTCCGGCCCGACTCCGGCCCCCGCCAGCCGGGCGTCGCCGGCGGGGAGGGCCTGGATGACGAACTGGACCCGCAACCGGACCAGACGGAGGTCCTCGGCGGTCTCGCCGCCGTGGAGTTGGGCGCCCTTGAGGCCCGCCCGGCCGACGACGTCGATGACCCGCTCCGGCGTCTCGTTGCGGAACACGCCGATGGTCAGGGCGTCGTGGGGCAGGCGTTTGACGATGTCGCGCACCACCTCGGGGTGGACCTGCCGGGGGCTCGGGGCGAACACGAAGCCGACGGCGTCCGCCCCCATGGCCACCGCCAGGAGCGCGTCGTCCTCGTTGGTGACCCCGCAGATCTTGACGAACATCACACGTCCACGAGCTGCCCGTGGAGGTAGGCGTCATAGGCGGCGAGGTCGAGGAGACCGTGGCCGGAGTAGTTGAACAGGATGACCCGCTCCTCCCCGGCCTCCTTGGCCGCCAGGGCCTCGTCGATGGCGGCCCGGATGGCGTGGGCGGTTTCCGGCGCCGGGATCGGCCCCTGGGCCCGGGCGAACTGCACGGCGGCCTCGAAGACCTTGCCCTGGGGGTAGGCGATGGCCTCCATCCAGCCGTTCTTCACCAGGTTGCAGATGATGGGGGCGTCGCCGTGGTAGCGGAGGCCACCGGCGTGGATGGGCGGCGGGATGAACTCGTGGCCGAGGGTGTACATGAGGATCTTCGGGGTCATGCCCGCCTCGTCGCCGAAGTCGTATTCGAAGCGCCCCTCGGTCAGGGTCGGGCACGACGACGGCTCGACCGCCACCAGCCGGGGGCCCGAGCCGTTGTTGGCGCCGCCGCAGTCAGGCACGAACGGGAGTGCCAGTCCGGCCAGGTTGGAGCCCCCACCGCAGGAGCCGAGGACGACGTCGGGCAGGCCCTCGCCGGCCTGCTCCAACTGCTGCTTGGCTTCCAGGCCGATGACCGTCTGGTGCAGGAGCACGTGGTTCAGCACCGAGCCGAGGGAGTAGTGGGTGTCGGGGTGGGTGGCGGCGTCCTCCACCGCCTCGCTGATGGCGATCCCCAGCGAACCGCCGGTGTCGGGGTCCCGGGCCAGCACGGCCTTCCCCGCCTGGGTCAGGTCGGACGGGCTGGGCACGACCTGGCCGCCCCACGTCTCCATCATCACCCGGCGGTAGGGCTTCTGGTGGTACGACGCCGCCACCATGTAGACGAAGCACTCCAACCCGAACAGCTGGCAGGCGAACGACAGGGCGCTCCCCCACTGGCCGGCGCCCGTCTCGCTCGAGATCCGGCCGATCCCCTCCGCCTTGTTGTAATAGGCCTGGGCCACGGCGGTGTTGGGCTTGTGGGAGCCGGCCGGCGAGACGGACTCGTCCTTGAAATAGATGCGGGCCGGGGTGTCGAGCGCCTGCTCCAGGCGCCGGGCCCGGACCAGCGGCGTGGGCCGCCACAGCCGGAGGATGTCGAGCACCTCGCCGGGGATGTCGATCCAGGGCTCGGCCGACATCTCCTGGCCGATGAGGGCCATCGGGAACAGTGGTGCCAGGTCGTCGGGCCCCACGGGCTCGCCCGTGCCGGGGTGAAGCGGAGGGGACAGCGGCTCCGGCAGGTGGGGCGCGACGTTGAACCACGCGCTGGGCGTCTTGTCGGGGGTCATGAGGTAGCGCATCGGTCTCCCTCTGTTTGATATCGGACGGCGGCCAGGGCCGCCACCGCCGCCTCCGGGTCGGGCGAGCGCACGAGGTGCTCACCCACGAGCACGGCCGAGAAGCCGGCCTCGGCCATCGCCCGGGCGTCGTCCACCGACCGGATGGCGCTCTCGGCCACCGCCACCACGTCGGACGGGATCAGCCCGGCCAGGCGGGTGCCGGTCGACAGGTCCTCCCCGAAGTCCCGCAGGTTGCGATTGGTGACCCCGACGATCCGCGCCCCCGCGGCCAGGGCCCGCTCCACGCCCGCCTCGTCGTCGGCCTCCACCAGGGCGGCGAGGCCCAGCTCGGTGGCCAGCGCCTGGAGATCGGCCAGGAGAGCGTCGTCGGGCAGGGCGGCCACGATGAGGAGGACGGCATCGGCCCCCGCCGCCCGGGCCTCGTGGAGCTGGAGCGGATCGACGGTGAAGTCCTTGCGGAGGACGGGCAGTCCGACCGCGGCCCGGGCCGCCCGCAGGTCGGCCAGCGACCCGTCGAAGTACGGCCCGTCGGTCAGCACCGAGAGAGCGGCGGCGCCGCCGGCGGCGTAGCGGGCGGCGGTGGCGGCGGCGTCGAGATCGGGGGCCAGCGCGCCCTTCGACGGCGACTTCCGCTTGATCTCGGCGATCACCGCCACCCGGCCGTCCGGCCGGCGGAGGGCGGCGGCGAAGTCGCGGTCGGAGCGCGGCGCCGCGGCCGCCTCCGCCTCGACGGCGGCGGCCCGGCGGCGCAGGCCTGCCACCTCGGCCCGTTTCGTGGTCAGGATCTCGTCCAGCACCGACATAGGTGGAGCCGAGTGTATTGGCCGGGCGCGCCCCGACCACCAGGGACGACGCCGGAGCCCGCTTGCCCCCCGGGCGGCACTCGGCGATCCTGGAGCGTCGGCTCCGGGGGGGAAGCCGCATCTGGGGGGAAATCCGTGTTCCTGTTCGAGGAGGGCCTGATCCCGCTCCTGCTTCTGGGGCTGTGGATCTACTGCATCTTCGACGTCATCGCCAGCGACGACGTCCTGATCCGCAACCTGCCCAAGGGCATGTGGCTGCTGATCGTCATCTTCCTTCCCGACGTGGGCTCGCTGGCCTGGCTGCTCCTCGGCCGGCCGCTCTATGCCGGCTGGCGTCCCGGCGACACCACCCGGCGGGCACCCCGGCGGGTGGTCGGCCCTGAGGACCGCGACGACTTCCCCGCCGGGCGCCTACCGCCGCCGCCCCCCCGGCGCATCGAGCCGCCCCGGCCCGAGCCCCGCCCGCTGGGATCCCGGGCGGACGAGCTCGCCGCCTGGGAGGAGCAGCTCCGCCAGCGGGAGGAGGAGCTCCGCCGCCGGGAGGAGGGCGAGGATCCGAAGGCTCCCTAGCAGGACCGTTACTGTCCCGGCCATGACCGACACTCCCGTCCCGGCGGGGATCGAAGCAGCCGGAGTCACCGCCTGGTTCGAGACCCACAGCGCCGACGTCGTGCCTCCGCTGCGGTTCTCCCTGATCGCCGGCGGGCGATCGAATTTCACCTACACCGTCACCGACTCCGCCGGCCAGCGGTTCGTGCTCCGCCGACCGCCGCTCGGCACCCTGCTCCCGTCGGCCCACGACATGGGCCGGGAACACCGGGTCATCGCCGCGCTGGGCGCCTCGCCGGTGCCGGTACCCCCGGTCATCGGGCTGTGCACCGACGAGACCGTGACCGGCGCGCCGTTCTACGTCATGCGCTTCGTCGACGGCCTGATCCTGCGTGACCCGGAAGCCCTCGGCGCCGTCCCCGACCGGATCCGGGTGGCCGCCTCGGAAGCCCTGGTCGACGTGCTGGCCGCCCTGCACGACGTCGAACCCGACACCGTCGGCCTGGGCGACCTCGGCCGGCGGGACGGCTACGTCGAACGGACCCTGCGCCGGTGGCGGGGGCAATGGGAGAAGTCGAAGAGCCGGGACATCCCCCTCATCGAGGACGTCGCCGACCGGTTGGCGGCCGATATCCCGGCCTCGGGCCCGGCCCGGATCGTCCACGGCGACTACCGCCTCGACAACACCATCGTCTCCCCCGCCGACGGTTCGGTGCAGGCCGTCCTCGACTGGGAGCTGTGCACCCTCGGCGACCCTTTGGCCGACCTCGGCATGCTCCTCGTGTACTGGACGGAACCCGGTGACGAGGTCTCGGCCCTGTCATGGGCGCCGACCATGGCCCCTGGCTTCCCCGGCCGCAAGGAGGTCGTCGCCCGCTACGCCGCCGCCTCCGGCCGGGACGTCTCGGAGCTCGACTACTACGTCGCGCTGGGCTACTGGAAGATCGCGGTGATCCTGGAAGGGGTCTACGTCCGCTACGCCTCGGGCGCCTACGGCGCCACCGACGACAGCTGGCGGACGTTCGAGAGCGTCATCCCCCGGCTGGCCGAAGCGGCCGACGAAGCGGCCCGGCGCGCCGGTCGCTGAGTGTCGTGACGCCCCGGCCCCGGGTCCTGGTCACCCGGCCGCTTCCGGCCGGGGCGACCGACCCGCTCGTCGCCCCGGACGGGCCTGGCCCGCCATGCGAGATCGTCCAGCGGTCCGCCGACGAGCCGCTCGACCCGGACGGGCTGGCCGCCGCCCTCAGCGCTGGGTTCGACGGTCTCGTCTGCCTGCTGACCGAACAGGTCGATGCCGCCGTGCTGGCGGCCGGGAAGGGCCGGCTCCGGGTGGTGGCCAACGTGGCGGTGGGCTTCGACAACATCGACGTCGATGCCGCCACCGCGGCGGGCGTGGTGGTGTGCAACACGCCGGGCATCCTCGACGAGACGACCGCCGATCTCGCCTTCCTCCTCGTGCTCGCCGCCGCCCGCCGCACCTCCGAGGCGGAGGCGGCGCTCCGGGCCGGGCGCTGGACGGGCTTCCACATCGACGAGTTCCTGGGGCGCGACGTGCACGGCGCCACCCTCGGCCTCGTCGGCTACGGCCGTATCGCCCGGGCGGTCGCCCGACGGGCGCAGGGGTTCGCCATGCACGTCATCCACCACACCCGGACCCCGACCGGCGAATCGGGCTGGGTCGGCGATCTCCACGACCTGCTCGGCCGGTCCGACATCGTGAGCCTCCACGTGCCCCTCACGCAGGCGACCCGCCACCTCATCGGCCCCGCCGAACTGGCCGCCATGAAGCCGACGGCGGTGCTGGTCAACACCGCCCGGGGCCCGATCGTCGACGAGGAAGCCCTGGCTGAAGCGCTCGAGACCGGCGTGGTCGCCGCGGCCGGCCTCGACGTGTTCGAGGCCGAGCCCGTCGTGCACCCGCGCCTGCTGGCCGCCCCGGGGGCGGTGCTCCTCCCCCACATCGGGTCGGCGTCGGTGGCCACCCGCACCGCCATGGCCCGCCTCGCCGCGGCCTCGGCCCGGGCCGTCCTGGCGGGAGAGATACCGCGGAATGCCCTCAATCCGGAGGCGGCAAGTTCGTCCCTTTCACGGGACTGACGGATTACCACCCCGGGTACACCTCTGACACCTGATACCGCTGGTCACGAGGAGGATTTCCTAATGGGTCTCGTACTCCTGCTACTGGTCCTGGCACTGCTCGTCGGTGGCGCCGGCCTGTTCGTGGCCGGCCTGAAATGGATGCTGATCATCGCCCTGGTGTTGCTCATCGCCGGTGCCCTGACGGGCAACAACCACCGCCGCTCGGTGCTTTGACCTCAACTTGACATCGAGGTTCACCGTGAGCCGGGGCCGGTCAGGCCCCGACTCACCATGAACTCCACTTCCTCGGTCATGTGGCTGGGGATGATCCGGGTCTCGGGGTGCGCCGCCGGCCAGACCCGGAGCAACTCGTCGACGAACCCCTGCCCCACGACCTCGATCCCGGTGAAGTCGACCTCGACCTCCTTGAACCGCTCCAGGCCGGCCAGGAGTCGTTTCGCCTCGCTCCGGCTCACGAAGCTGACGCCGATCTCGAACAGCCGCACCACCGGCCGGCTCCGGCTGAAGGCGTGGTCCTCGTCCGAGAACTGACGGAAGACGGCTCCGAGATCACGTTCCGTGGCGGGGTCGACGGAGAACCGGACCGCCGTCCCGACCCGCACGGCCGAGGCGCCCAGCGCCTGATCGTGGCGGAGGTTGTCCACGGTCCAGACGATCCCGTTGGCCGCCAGCGTGAACAGGTCGACGGCCTTGCTGGTGAAGAAGATGCCCTCCCCGCTGTGCCGCTCGGGGGCGGTCGTCCGCTTCCCCTTGCTCAGCTCCTGGACGGAGGCGAAGAGGTCGGGGAGGGCGAGGCCGGCCAGGAGATGGGCGAAGACGCCGTCTCCGTCGTCGGCGATCTCCACCTCCACGCGGGCGGGCCGGCGCCACAGCCGCACGACGGCCGCCGAGCCCCCCGAATGGTCGATGGCGTTGTTGAGCATCTCGGTGAAGGCGTAGGCGACGACGACACGGGCCGGTTCGAGGCCGGCCAGATCGAGCGCCCCCGACAGCTCCCGGTGGACGCGGTCCTCCTCCAGCCCGGCCAAGGGGTAGCGGCCCTCGACCGTCGGGGTCCACCGGCCGCCACCTTCTGGGGGCAGGCCCGGTGGGCGGCCCTCCCGTTCGAGGCAATGGGTGACCCACGCCTGGCGGGTGGCCGCGAGGTCGTAGCGACGATGCCCCCCGGCTGTCCGGTGGGCGGCGAACAGGCCCTGTTCGGTGAGGAGGCGGATGTAGGACGGGGACAGCCCGAGCTCGGCTGCGATCGCTCCGATCGAGACCAATTCCACCGCCATCCCCTCCCGAATCTATAGCCAAAATCTATAGTCACTGTAGATTCTAGCGGGCGCGGGTGACGGTTAAATCTACAATTCTGTGGAGATTTTCCCGGGAGATCGCCCAAAGCTCCAGTAGATTCGGAGCCGGACGGCGCTGCTTCGTCAGCGCTCGATCTGGACGGGGCGGCGGACCGGCAGGAGCGTCGGATCCGAGGTCAGCTCCCCCACGACTTCATAGGCTCCGGCCGGGACGGTCAGGCCCCGGTCCTCCAGCCGGAAGGTGTGCCTCGCTCCCGCTCCCACCGGCACCTCCCGCAGCGCCTGGGAGAAGAGCCGGCCGGCCGACCACCGGTAGACCTCCCGGGCACCCTGGAGGAGGGCGACATCGCCGTCCTTGCCCGACGAGAAGCGGAGCGTGAGCGCCTCATGGCCGCGGTTCTCGACATCGAGGCGCCAGGTGACGGGACGCCCCGTCCGCAGCGGTTCGTCGAACGAGAGGGCCAAGGCCAGTCCGTTCTCCGAGTAGCTCACCGCACCGCCGGAGCCGGACCTGCCTCCCCGGTCGCAGGCCCCCAGGGTGACCACCAGCACGAGCAGCGGAGCGAGGCGACGCACGCCTGCACGGTACCCGCCCGTCCCAGGTACCGTGAGCGACATGGCAGGCGAGACGGGTGTGACGGTGAAGGTGGAGGACGGCATCGGCTGGCTCATCCTGGAGCGGCCGGAGACGCGCAACGCGCTCGACCCGGGGTTCGTCCAGGAGGCGATCGCCGCCCTCGACGACCTGCCCGACGGGATCGGGGCGCTGGTGCTGGCCGGAGCGGGGCCGGCCTTCTGCGTCGGTGCCGACCTCAACCTGTTTCACGAGGCCGCCCGGGCCAAGCGGGTCGACGAGGACCTCACGCCCCTGCTCGTCGCCATGCACACGATCACGCGTCAGCTGCGGGCGCTGCCGATCCCGACCGTGGCCGCGGTCGAGGGGGTGGCGGCCGGCGCCGGGATCGGGCTGGCCTGCGCCTGCGACCTTCGGGTCGTCGGCGAGTCGACCGTCTTCGTCCCGGCCTTCTGTGCCATCGGCCTCTCCCCCGACAGCGGCACGTCGTTCCACCTCACCCGGGCGCTGGGCAGCGCGGCGGCCAACGCCGCCTTCCTCCGCAACCGGCGCATCACCGCCACCGAGCTGGCCGCCTGCGGGCTGGCCGACGAGGTGGTGCCCGACGGCCAGGTCTGGGCCGCCGCCACCCGCCTCGCGGTCGAGGTGGCGGGCGCGGCCCCGACGGCGCTGATCGAGACCCGCCGGCTCGTCGACGCCGCGCCGGGCCAGCGCTTCGACGAGCACCTCGACGACGAAGGCAAGACGATCCGCAGCCTGTGGAGCAGCGCCGACATCCTGGAGGGAGTGACCGCCTTCGTCGAGCGCCGCCGCCCCGCGTTCCGGGGGCACTGAAGGCTGCGGCTCCATCCGGTGTCATCGGGCGGATAGGCGCCAAGCAGCGCAATTTCGGTCGTCTCCCGCAGGGTTGCCCTCCTGATCTGCCGAAACCTCAGGAAGGAGTCAGGTCCCGGAGGCGTGAATGAACGAGTTGTTGCCGGCCCTCTACGACCACCTTGAGCCCGTCGCCCTGCGGATCGCCCGCCGGGCCGCGATGCTGGAGCCGGTCGACGCTCAGCGCGCCTACCTGGTCGACGTCGCCCGCCAGATCGTGACCCACGGCTCATTCAGGGCCGAGGAGCCCTCGCTGGTGACGCCGCCCGGCCTCGAGGGCGCGCTCGGCTGGTTCAAGCTGCTCGACGTCCACCTCGAGGACTTCGTGGCCGGGCGCGCCGAGGCGGCCGAGATCATCGCCGAGGGCGGCGGCCGGCTGTGGGAGACCTTCCAGGCCCGCGACATCGTCTGCGCCGTCTTCGGGCACGGGGTGGCCCGGGCGCTGGCCCCGATGCTGCCCGGCGCCGACGTCCTCGAGCTCGGCACCGGCACCGGCGGCACCACGCGCCGCATGGCGGCCGACCTCACGACGGCCAACCGGGTGGTGCTGTCCGACCTCCGCCAGAGCTTCCTCGACCGGGTCGGCGCCGAACTGCCCGGCGTCCCCCTCGAGACGGCCATCATCGACATCAACCAGCCCCCGGCCGGGATTGGCCCGTTCGACCTGATCTTCTCCACCAACTGCATCCACGTGGCGCGCGACCTGCCCCTCACGCTGGGCTGGATCCGCCGCGGCCTGAAGCCGGGTGGTGCGTTGGTACTCGGAGAGGGATCGCACTACTCCGAGGTCGTGCCCTCGCCCGTGTCGCTCGTGCTCTCGCTGTTCAACGGCTGGTGGGACGTCCCGACCTCCCCCGAGCGGCCCCAGCCGGGTTTCCTTCTGCCGCAACACTGGTTCGCCGCTTTCGAGGCCGCCGGCTACCGGAACACGTCGATGGAACGCTGGACCGATGGACCCCGGACCTTCGGCGGCGTGTACTGGGCCTTCGCCTAAGTGCCGTCGGGCGGTACGCAGGCCACGATCTGCATGCTGCCGACGCAGATGCCGCTGTGGTCCTGACTCGGAGTCGCCGGACGGGCGACCCCCAGGAGGCCGGCGGCGACGATGAGGGCCAGGATGAGTTTCAACGTCCGCTCCTTCCGCCGGAGGCGGGTGCGGCTCGAATCCTACCCTGTAAGCCTCCGTTGCCAAAGTTGCCCGAGACCGGGTTTTGACTCTGGGGGATCTCGGGGGGCGAAGCCGAGACCGGGTTTTGACTTTGGGGGGATCTCGGGGGGCGAAGCCCCCGAGTGCGGTTTGCCCGGGACGGCTCGCGACGTTTACGTTCGTTCACCATGGCTCGACTGGCGACCGCCCGGGGAGAGCGCCGGGAGCGCATCCTGGCCTCGGCGACATCGCTCTTCGAGGAGAACGGGTTCCACGGCGCCGGCATCGACGACATCGCCGCCGCCGCCGGGGTGACCGGGCCCGCCATCTACCGTCACTTCAAGAACAAGGACGCCGTCCTCGTCGCCCTCTTCGACCGGCTGGCCGAGCGTCTCGGAGCCATCCTCGAGACCGTGGCGGCCGAGGTCGGCGACGACGCCCCCGGCCGGCACCGTTCGGCGCTCGAGACGCTCGTCCGCCTCCACGTCCGGCTGGCCTTCGAGGAGCGGGCGCTCATCGTCGTCTACATCTCCGAGGAGCGGAACCTGCCCGACAGCGAGCGCAAGCGGGCGCGGCGGTTCCAGCGGGCCTACGTCGAGGCCTGGGCCGATCTGCTGCGGACGCTGCGCCCCGACCAGTCCGACGACGAGCGGCGCACCGCTGTCCACGCCGCCATCGGCCTCCTCAACTCGACCGGCTACCGGCGCCAGGTGGGGCTCCCCCGGGCCCGGGCCGAGGACATGCTGGCCCGCATGGCGCTCGTGGCCCTGCTCGACGCATGAGCGAGCGAGGAGGCGAACGGGTGGGCGACGTGGTCCTGGTCGACGACGGCGCAGTCCTGCGGGCGACCATCGACCGGCCCGAGGCCCGCAACGCCATCAGCCCCGCCGTCGTCGACGGGCTGGAGGAAGCCGTGCGCCGGGCCCGGGAGGGCGGCATCCGGGTGCTCGTCATCCGGGGCGGGGGCGGGACGTTCTGCGCCGGTGCCGATCTCGCCTGGGTCCTGTCCGCCCTCGAGGAGCCCGACGGCCTGGGGGACGGCGGTGCATTCGCCACGGTCCTCGGACGCCTGAACGACGTCCTGGCCCAGATCGAGGCGGCGCCGTTCGTTTCTGTGGCCGTCGTCGACGGCTTCGCCCTGGCCGGCGGGTGCGAGGTCCTCCTGGCCTGCGACGTGGTGGTGGCCGACGAGACAGCGCGGCTCGGCGA
>JAUZEX010000250.1 GCA_030838815.1 Actinomycetota bacterium | reverse complement strand
GCCCGCTCCGGCGGGGATGCCCTGACCGCCGTGACGCTGCACCAGCTGGCGTCCGACCTCTCCGATCAGGCGGCCATCCTCGCCCCCCTCGTCTGCGTCGAGCGCCCCGCCCCGGCCACGCCGTCCTCCGAGGCCCCGTCCTCGGACGCCGACACGGGGCTGGCGGCGCTCGACGCCCGCCTCGGCCGAGCGGCCCTGGTCGCCCAGACCGACGCCATGTCCCCCGATCTGGAGGCGACCGTCGCCGGGCTGCTGGCGGCCCTCGCCGCCCTCTACCGCACCCGGCGCGAGCTGCTCCTCGTCTCCACGCTGCTCGACGCAGCCTGAGGGGGGCTCGGCGGCGGCCCCTCTGCCGCCGGGCCGAGCGCACCGGCGTTCCACAGCTCGGCGATACGGTTCCGGTCAAGGTGGAGGATGTCGCGCAGGATCTGCTCCGTGTGTTCCCCGAGCAGCGGGGAGGCGACCACCACGGTCGGGCTGTCCGACAGCTTGATCGGATTGCCCACCGACAGGTGACAGCCGCGGACCGGGTGCTCCACCTCGACGATCGTGCCGGTGGCGCGCAGGGACGGTTCGTCGGCCAGCTCCTCCAGGGAGAGGATGGGCCCGCCCGGGATGTCGTAGGCGTTCAGGACGTCCCTGACCTCGAACTTCGTCCGGGTCATGGTCCACTGCTCGATGGTGTCGAAGATGGACCTCAACCGCCCCAGGCGCGCCTCGGGCGTGGCGTAATCGGGATGCGCGATCCATTCCTCGCGGCCGATGACCGTGCAGATCCTGTCCCAGACCGGCGCCTGGACGATGAAGTAGACGTAGGCGTTGGGGTCTGACTCCCACCCCTCGCACTTGAGGATCGATCCGGGTTGCCCGCCCCCCGAGGCGTTGCCGGCCCGCGGCACGCTGGTTCCGAACACGCCGTTCGGGTATTGCGGGTACTCCGTGAGCGGTCCGTGCGCCAAGCGCTGCTGATCGCGCAGCTTGACGCGGCAGAGGTTCAACACGCTGTCCTGCATGGCCACCGTCACCTTCTGGCCCCGGCCGGTGCTCGTCCGCTGATGCAGCGCGGCGACGATGCCGAGGGCGAGGTGGAGACCGGAGCCAGTGTCGCCGATCTGGGCGCCGGTCACCACCGGCGGCCCGTCGTCGAAGCCGGTGGTCGACGCGGCACCGCCGGCGCACTGGGCGACGTTCTCGTACACCTTGCCGTGCTCATAGGGTCCCGGCCCGAACCCCTTGATCGACGCCGCGATCATGCGGGGGTTGAGGGCCTGGATGCGGTCCCAGGTCAAGCCTGTGCGGTCCAGCACGCCGGGGGCGAAGTTCTCCACCAGCACGTCGCAGCACCTGACGAGCTCCTCGAGCACCGCCTTCCCGGCGGCGGTCTTGGTGTCGAGGGTGATCGATCGCTTGTTGTGGTTCAGCATGGTGAAGTAGAGGCTGTCGACGTCGGGAATGTCCCGGAGCTGGCCGCGGGTGATGTCGCCCGTCCCCGGCCGCTCCACCTTGATCACGTCGGCGCCGAACCAGGCCAGAAACTGCGTGCAGGCCGGCCCGGACTGCACATGCGTGAAGTCGAGGACGCGGACGCCATCCAGGGCCTTACTCATCGGGCCTTCACCGTTCGCCGCAGGGCGTCGTTCGTCGCCGTCATCTCGGCTCGAGCGTGACACTCCCGTCGCCGGCCCGCACCACGCGATCGAGCAGTTGCGGACGCATACCCGGTAGCAGATAGCTCAGGTTTCCGGCCCGCCGGGAGCCTCGATGGGCGCTAGCCGGGAAGACGTGCGTCGGTCGGGGCGCGATCGTCGAGTCATGCTCGAACAAAGTGAACTCTCCCCGACCGCTCTCCGTTGCCTCGACCTGCAACTGGCTGAAGCGCTTGATCTGGCCGTCTGGTGCCATCGGCTCTCGGATCCGGCCCGTTGCGACGGTCAGGACGTCACGGTCGTGGTCCTGGAGCGGCTGGCGTCCGATTTCACCGATCTGGCCGCCTTTCTCATCCCGCTCGTTGGTATCGAGCACCGCCCGAGCACCCCGCCCCTCCCGGACAGCGCCTCCTCGGGCGCGGGCGGCTGGCTCGCCGAGCTCGACAACCGGATCGGCCAGGCCGGGCTGCTGGCCGAGGTCGACGCCTTGTCCCCCGGGCTGGAGTCGGGTGTCGTACGGCTGCTGTACAAGCTCGCCGCCCTCTATCAGAGCTGCCGGGAGCTGCTTCTCGCCTCCGCGGCGCGGGACCGGGCCTGATCCATTGCCGGACTACTCGATCGCGTGGTGCGTCCTCGGCGTCGAAATTTCATCATGGGCCGGACCTGGCGCCACTCTTGCCGGCGCGGCCTGCCGGAATCCCCAACGAGCCCATCGGAGGACCTTCCCATGAGTCACAGGATCACCGGCCATATTCGCCGGAACGCCGTGGGGTATCTTGCCCTCGCCGCATCGATCAGCCTCGTGGGCCTCAAGCCGGGGGACGGCCCCAGAGCCGCCTCGGCGAAGCCCACCGTCACCCGATTCCAGCTTGCCGACCAGAGCAGGGACGGCTCGTACCGTCACGGTTCGTCCCGTCACGGTTCGTCCGGGGACGGTTCGACCGGGGACGGGTCGTCCGGGGACGGTTCGTCTGGGGGCGGTTCGACCGGGGGCGGTTCGACCGGGGACGGTTCGACCGGGGACGGTTCGACCGGGGGCGGTTCGACCAGCGACAGCACGGCCACGAGCACGACGTCCGCTCCGTCCTCCGGCAACATCGGCGCCCGGGCCCATGGCTCGTCGGTCGTGGCGAAGCACGGCGGCTCGACCGACGTCCCGCTCACCGGCGATTCCTGGACGCAGTCACCGCAGGAGCTCGACCTCGTGGCGGGGACCATGGACGTGGGTATTCCCGCCAGCTGCACCGGCGGTTTCGCCAATGCGCTGACCTTGTCGGTTGACGGGAAGGCGACGACATTCGCCGCTGCTCCCGGCCCTCCGGCCTCGGGCACCCTCACCGTGCCGTTCCTCATCGGCACGCTCAGCGAGCCGGGACAAGATACTCAGCACAAGCTCTCGGCGAAGTTCGCCAACTCGTGCACGAAGAACGGCGAGGACTTCACCATCAAGGCCCTCAAGGTCGACGTTCTGAAGTTCCGCTAACGGCCGCGCACCCAACGGCACCATTGCATTTGCCTTGCTTCGACTGAAGACTGACGGCCGGCCCAGGTCCTTGTCCGACCCGGGCCGGCCGTCAGCGCGAGCTGGGCTGGACCGGACCCGAGGTGGCCGTGGCGACGTCGATCCGGCCGTAGCAGTCGGGGCTGGCTTCGCCGCAGTGGACGGTGCCGTCGGAGGTGGAGAGCAGTCGTTCCACGGCGCCGACGCCGTTGTAGCCCTCGGCCAGGAGGAGGGCGATCGCGCCCGAGACGTGCGCGGCGGCCGCCGTGGTCCCCACGCCGGCCCGGTAGGCGTCGTGACGGCCTGGAGCCCAGAACGTCGACAGCACCGCACCGCCGGGGGTCCGGGCGCTCCCGCCGGGAGCGAGGACGGCCAGCCGGGCGTCGCCGGTGGGGGGCGAAGACGGCGACATCCGTCCGTCGGGGCCGGTGGCCCCCACGATGACGGCGTTCAGGTCCCGGTCCGAAGCCGGGGCGAGCCCGAGCCCGAGGCGGCCCGGCGTTCCGGCGGAGAGGACGGGGACGGCGCCGCGGGTCCAGGCGTAGTCGATGCCTTCCCGGATGGCCGACCGGCCGACACCGCCGAAGGTCATGGCCGGATCGTCGAAGCTCAGATTGACCACCCGGGCGCCGTGGTCCACGACCCACTTCATGCCGGCCACGACGTCGGCCACGGTGGCCACGCCGGTCCCGGTCATCACCTTGGCCACCACCAGTTCTGCGTCGGGCGCCACCCCGGCGATGCCCCGACCGTTGCCCCGTACGGCGGCGGCGATGCCGGCGACGTACGTGCCGTGGCCGTTGTCGTCCTCGCCGGAGCCGCCGCAGCGGGCCGGATCGGCGGCGGCGCCGAGGCAGCTGGTGTGAGCGACGACTTTGCCGGCCAGGTCCTCATGGGCGATGTCGACCCCGGTGTCGACGATGCCGATCCGGACGCCCGCGCCGGTGGTGCGGGCCCACGCGTCGGGAATGCCCGCCTGGGCCAGACCCCACTGGCTGGGGAAGTCCGGATCGTCACCGGTTGCCCGGGCGGGAGCGGCGGAGGCGGCCAGCGTGACCGGGAGCGCGGTGGCCGCCATGGCCGCGATCACCTGACGGGTTCTCGACTTCTGGCTCATTCCCCGAGCGTGACGGCGCCCGGGGCCGCGCACATCACGCGGTCAAGTAGTCGAGCCTTTCGCTCAGTCGAGCGTTGGGCACTCCGCCGGCGGCGGCTGGAAGTCGCGTGGAATGAAGAGTCCCGTGGGCTGGCCTTTGGGGACGTTGGGGAAGACCACGGTGATCTCGACCGGCTCGCTGCCCTCGTTCCTCGCCAGCTGGGGACCCTTGTGGTCGGGATGCGTGCTGTGCTCGCCGGCGGCGTGGTAGTAGGCGTTCCCGGCTTGCCACACGATCTTTTCCGTACAGCTCAGGTACTGCGTGAGCGCGCCCTTCTTCATCAACACATACGCATCACCCGGGTGGTAGTGCCAGCCGCTCGAAAACCCGGGCTCGAGCGTGAGCGTCTGGATTACGACGTCCTTGCCGACCTCGATCGGGACGTGCTCCGAGGTGTACGACGTTGCCCGTGCGTTCTCCGACATGGAGTAGGTACCGGGCGCTCCTCCGAAGGCCGCCGAAACGGATACCAGGACGATTGCGCCCGCCAGGCAAACGGTGGCGAGCAGGGTGCGTTTCACGTTGGTACCTCCGACTCTGGTGTGATGGGAACTGGCGTGATGTCAGTAGGGCTCCAACAGCCTCAAGACGTCATCGATCAGTCGATCGGCTGTCGGGTTGGGGTCGTCGCCGCCGGGGTCGTGTCCCTGTCCCGCACCGGGGTGGTGCTCGGGGTCGTGCCGGTGGCCGTCACCACCGGTGTCCTCGCCCGAGAGGGCGCCGTCGGGTTCGTGCCTGTGGTGGGCGCGGCCGTGATGCGGTGCCGGACCGTCGTCGGTGACGGCTTCGGCGGTATGGGCGTGGCGGTGCCCCGCGGCCGGCCCGACAGCCGGCCCGACAGCCGGGGCGAAGGCGTTGTGCATGTGGTCGTGGTCGTGTGCCGCTGAAAGGTGGATGACGTCGGTCGGATGGGAATGGCCGCCCGCGTCGCTGTCGTCCGCCCCGGGCGCCGGCGTTGCGGCGTGGTCGCTGCCGCGGTGATGTTGTGCCGCGGGGTCAGCGGTCCCGTGGTGTTCGGCGACGGCCTGGACCTCCCCGCCGTGGAGGTGGACGTGATCGTCGTGCGTGTGGCGGGCCAGGAGGCCCGAGATGCCGAGGCCCCCGACGCTGGCGGCGATCACGATCGAGGCCAGGGGACCCGTCGAGAGGGCGATGCGCCGGCCGGCCTCGGGGAGGGCGCCGAGGAGCCCGGCGCCGGCCACGACGCCCAGCTCGAGGAGGGTCGAGATCCCGTCTTTGAATCCGATGGGCTCGACCGCCGCTGCACCCTCCACCGGCAGGCCAACGGTGCGGGACAGCACCCAGATGACGGCGAGGGCGCCACTGAAAGCGGCGCTGACGGCCACCCAACGACCGGAACGGCCACGGAGGACGGCGGCGGCCAGGCCGCCCTGGAGGGCCGCCACGACCAGGAAGAAGGCGACGTGGAGCGGCAGGCCCCGGTGCTCCGCGGCCGCCGAGGCGTGGATCACGGCCGAGGCGAGCGCCATCCAGGCAAGGCTCCACCGGAGCAGGCCCTCGACGTCCCGATCCGCCATGCCGGCTGTTCCCCCGTTTCCCCCGAACCCGGTAAGCGGTAGCCTCGCGTGTCCACTATCCGGAAGTCAAGCGAGAAGCTTTCCACTATGCGAAAAGGTAGAGGGTCGATCTTCCCGGGCCAGTACCTTTGCTCGATGGGTCCGGAGCTTCCAGAGCAGAAGGGCGGGCTGGGAACCGTCCGCAACGCGACGCTCCTGCTCCGGATGCTCAGCGGGGGTGAGCGGTTCCAGACGCTGAGTTCCCTGGCCGAAGCGAGCGGGTTGTCGCTGGCGACGACGCACCGGGTGCTGCGTTCTCTGGCTCAGGCGGATCTCGTGGTCCAGCACCCGCAGTCCTCCCGCTACAGCCTCGGCCCGGGGTTGCTCCGTCTCAGCGGGGCGTACCGGGACCGCCTGCCGCTCCTGCAGCTGGTGGCGCCCTACCTGGTCGAGGTCCGGGACAACACCAAAGCGACGATCGAGGTTTCCCTGCTCGTCCAGGGGCTCGTCGTCATCGCCGACCGCGTGACGGGCGAGAACGTGACCCGGGTGTTCCGCGACCTCAACAGCTTCCATCCGCCGCTGCGGTCGGCGGCGGGGCGGGTCCTGCTCGGCCACGCCGAGCTCGAGACCTGGAGCGACGCCATCGCCACTGCCGAGGCCGCCGATCCCCCCACCGCCGCCGACCGGCAGCGGTGGGCCGAGGCGCCCTACGTGGTGCATCTCCTCGACGACAGCGGCGAGTTCCAGGTGGCGGTGCCCGTGCGGGACCGGGCCGGCCGGGTCGTCGCCGCCTTGTCGGCCACCGCCCGACTGCCCTTCCTCGGCGAGCAGGACATCCGCATGGAAGAGCACATCGCCCGGCAACTCCAACGGACGGCGGAAATGGTCCGTACCTCGCTGCCCGATGAGTGACCCCGGGCGCTTTCTCAGCCGGTGGTCGGAAGCCGCCGGACGCCTCGCCTGGGATCGCCCCTGGACGACCGTCTTCGAGCCGGACGGTCCCTGCGGCCGGTGGTTCGTCGGCGGGGAGCTGAACGCCGCGGTCAACTGCGTCGACCGGCACGCCGCCGCTGAGCACGACGCAGTCGCCATCCACTGGGAGGGGGAACCGGGCGATCGCCGGACGATCTCCTACGGGGAGCTGGAGGGAGACGTCCGGGTCTTCGCCGCCGCGCTCTCCGGCCTCGGCGTCGGCCGGGGTGACCGGGTCGCCCTCTATATGGGCTGGATACCGGAAGCCGTGATTGCCGTGCTGGCCTGCGCCCGCCTGGGAGCCGTGTCCACCCTGGTCCCGCTCTCCCTCCCCG
>JAUZEX010000223.1 GCA_030838815.1 Actinomycetota bacterium | reverse complement strand
GTCGGCAACGAAAGCCGCCCGGGCCTCCTGGTAGAAGCGGCCGAGGTCGCCGACCGAGAGCTCCTCGGCCGCCTCGTTTTCGCCCACGGTCAGGAGATGCTCGATGAGCATCCCGAACGGCGTGCCCCAATCGCCCAGGTGGTTCTGGCGGATGACCTTGTGGCCGACGAACTCCATGATCCGCACCAGGGCGTCGCCGATGATGGTGCTGCGGAGATGCCCGACGTGCATCTCCTTGGCCACGTTGGGGGCGGAGTAGTCCACGACCACCGTCTCGGTGGTGGCGGCCAGCGTGACGCCGAGGCGGGGGTCGTCGGCCGTCTCGGCCAGGGCCCGGGCCAGGAAGGCGTCCTGGAGGGTGACATTGATGAAGCCCGGTCCGGCGATCTCCAGCGGCAGGGCGATGTCGGACAGTTCGACACGGTCGACGAGATCCTGGGCCAGGTCGCGGGGTGGACGGCCCGTCCGCTTGGCCAGCGCCATCGACCCGTTGACCTGGTAGTCGGCCCGGTCCGACCGGCGGACGACGGGGTCGGCACCCCGCAGGCTCTCGTCGAGGGCGGCCAGCGCGCCGGCGAAACGCTCGCTCAGCAGGACGGTCGGGTCGGCCACTCTCGCACCTCATCCTCCTCCAGCCGCCCGATCGGAACCTTTCGGTCGTCCTCGGATTCGGCGCTCGCCCGACGGTACCCCGGCCTCTGGGCCGCCCCCGGCACCGACCGCCATCGGGCGGAAAGGTGTGACTGGCGCTACAGGTGTTTCAAATGGGGTTAGTCTGTTCGACTGTTAGCAAAGATGCACGAGTCAATTGAGGAGGCGGCCATGCACCGTCGATTCCTGTTCCCGCTGGCTGCGGGCGTCGTAGGGCTGGTGGCGATCTCGCCCGCCCTGGCCGCGCCCCCGTCCCCCTTGGGAGCGAAAGGCACACCGGCCAAGGCCACGACGACGTCCTCCGGGAAGGGGGCGACGTCGTCCACGATGGGCGGGTCCGGATCGGGCGCTGGTTCCCAGCGCGGCTCGACCCCCGCCACGAGCGGCGGCGGGGCGGGCTCCACCGCCACGACAGACACGACCGCCACGACCGACACGACCGCCGCCACCGACACGAGCGCCACCACCGACACGAGCGCCACCACCGGCCCCGGCCGGGGCGGCTCGACGGCCACCACCGCGCCGGCCTCCGGGACGGGCGGGAGCGGGGGGTCGTCGTCGTCCGCCTGCGGCGCACCGGCCACCGACCAGGGTCCGGCGCCGCAGATGGGCGAGGCGCCGCAGAACCACGGTGCGGGCGACGCCGGCAGCGTCGACGTGGAGCGGCTCTCGCCCACCGAGCTGCGGGTCGCCAAGGCGACGGCCAACAGCGGCTGGGTGGAGCAGGTGACAGCGCCGTCCGGGCCCCGGGTCACGGTGAAGTTCCAGCGCTCGGGCCAGTCTCCGACGCTCGTCCGCTTCGCCGCCTCCATGGACCAGGCCGGCCGGGTGATCCACATCCGGGTCAGCAGCTGCGGCTGACCGGCTGACGGGATCCAGCCCGTTCAGATGCGCGATCCGTCCGACTGGATCGGGCGGATCGCGCCGCTGACTCGATTGGGACGGGCGGTCGCCTAGCCTGCGCCCGACATGGGTCTCCTCTCCTGGATCCTCCTCGGGTTCCTGGCCGGGCTGGTCGGTGGGATGGTCACCGGCGCCCGCCAGGCGCGAGGGTGCGTTCCCCGCATCGTCGTCGGCGTGCTCGGGGCGCTGATCGGGGGGGCGCTGGCCCGGGCGGCGGGCGTGGGCACGGTCTCCGGTATCAATCTCGGCTCGATCGCCATCGCCGGCCTCGGCTCGGTGCTGCTCCTCCTGGTCCTGGAGGCCATCGAACGCCGCTGAGTCCGCCGGTCAGTCCCGCAGCACCGCGAGGGTGGCGGCGGCGGCCAGGCCGTAGGCGGCGTGGGGGACGATGTCAGAGAGCCAGCCCTCGAGACCCCACTGCCGCGGATCGGTGAGCCCCTCCACGGTCATCGGGATCATCGAGGCGGCCATGGCCGAGCCGCCGAGGAGGAGCGCCCGGCCGGCGAAGTTGCCGCGGCCGGCCCGCCGCCCGCCGCCGAGGACGAGGGCGCCGGCCACGCCGACCGCGGCGCCGGTGGCATAGCCGAGCAGGGCGCCGAGCCCTTCCCGGCGGGCCGTGGTCTGGTCGTCGCCACCCTGGAGGTCGATGCCGACCTGCTTGGCCAGCTTGGCCGCCGCCTCCGCCGGGAGGGTGCTGGCGGGGCGGCCCCGGAGGAGCATGTCGGCGTAGGTGACGGCGTCGAGCGCCATCGTGCCGGCCGCGCCGGCGATCAGGCCGTGTTCCAGGCGGGTGGAGAGACCCATGGCGACCCCTTGTCTGTCGGCGGTGTCGGTCCGCGTCTGGGGGCCGCTGCTACCCGCCCGGGTCGGGGCTCGATCGCTCCGTCCGGCGCAGGAAGAGGAACCAGGCGGCAGCCACCACCACCGGGGTCAACTCCACGGCGCTGAGGAAGATGCGGTTGCGGCCCCGTGTGATGCAACGCCGCACCTGGATCGACCGGGCCGACCGGGGATCGGCCGGGTCCTCGATGTGGTGGTAGTGCGACTTGTCCCGCAACGCCGAGCGCAGCACCGGCTCGCCGCAGTCGTTGCCGACCAGCAGGGGGATCACGGCCGGCAGCGAGAGGACGGCGGCGACGGCCAGGATCACCGCCCGCGGCAGCGCCCGCTTCGAACCGATGCCGTTCACGCCAGGATCCGACCCCGCAGCACGATGCGGACGGGCGACCGCAGGACGGCGAGGTCGGCCCGCGGATCGGCGGCGTAGACGACGAAGTCGGCCGGGGCGCCCTCCTCGAGGCCCGGGTGGCCGAGCCAGCGGCGGGCGGCCCAGGAACCGGCGGCCAGGGCGTCCTCGGCCGGGAGCCCGGCGTCGTGGAGGGCGAGGATCTCCTCCGCCACCCCGCCGTGGGGCACCATCCCGCCGGCGTCGGTGCCGCAGTAGACGGGGACGCCGGCCTCGAACGCGGCGCGAACCCGGGCGGGAGCCGTTCCGGGCAGGCGGGTCATCCGCTCGGCGTAGACGGGGAACTTCGCCCGGGCCGCCTCGGCGATGCCGGGAAAGTTCGCCAGGTTGACCAGGGTCGGCACCAGCGCCGCTCCGCTGGCCGCCAGCCGGGCGATGGTGTCGTCGGTGAGCCCCGTGCCGTGCTCGATGGAGTCGACGCCGGCGTCGATGAGGTCGGCCAGGGCCTCTTCGGAGAAGGTGTGCACCGCCACCCGGGCTCCGGCGGCGTGGGCCCGGCCGACGGCCGCCCGGAGGACGTCGGCCGGCCACAGCGGGGTGAGGTCGCCCTCGGCGCGGTCGATCCAGTCGCCGACGAGCTTCACCCAGAGGTGGGGCTCGCCGGCCGGAGCGTCGCTCCCCAGCGCCGCCCCGCCGCCCCCGCTGGCCTCCCGGAAGACGACCTCGGCCAGCTCGTGGGGCTCGATCTCGAGGGCCGTATCGGGCGAGTACCGCTTCGGACGGGCGATGTGGCGGCCGCAGCGGATGATCCGGGGGGCGTCGGGCTCGGCGTCGAGGAAGCGGGTGTCGGCCGGGGAGCCGGCGTCGCGGAGCAGCAGCGCGCCGGCGGCGGCGTTGGCCCGGGCCTGGTCGTGGAGCTCGGCCGGGTCGTGCACCGGCCCGCCCGGGGCCAGGCCGATGTGGCAGTGGGCGTCGACGAGCCCCGGCACCACCCAGCCGGCGGCGGCCACGGTCTCGGCGTCCGCCACCGGCTCGAAGGTCAGCCGCCGGTCGACAACCCAGAGGTCGCGTTCCTCCCCCTCGGGCAGGACCACGCCGCGGACATGCAGGGCCTCGGTCATCGGGACGGGATGCTACGGGACGCGCCCGGTTCCGCCGGCGGAGTCCGACAGGTCTGGGCAGGAATTGTGCCGGAAAAGCGGCACGATCCCTGCCCAGATCCGAGCGGCGCGAGACTCGTCGGCTGTGGTCCGGCCTCAGACGCTGCCCTCGTCCGGTCCCGTCTTCGACGGCGACTTCCCCGATCCGTTCCTGCTCCTGAGCGGGGACCGGTACTTCGCCTACGGGACCCAGACCCGGGGCCTCAACGTCCAGGTGATGGAGTCGGCCGACCTCGAGCGGTGGAAGCACCGGGGCGAGGCCCTCCCGGAGTTGCCGGCCTGGGCCGAGCGGGGCCGCACGTGGTCGCCCGCGGTGCTGGGCCGCGATGACGGGTTGGTGCTGTACTACGCCGTCCGCCACCGGGGCGCCGGGCGGCAGTGCATCTCCGTTGCGACGGCGTCCCACCCGGCCGGGCCTTTCGTTGACCGGTCGGCGGAACCGCTGATCTTCCAGGAGGATCGGGGAGGGTCGATCGACCCGAGCCCCTTCGTCGACGCTGATGGCGAGGCGTACCTCGTCTGGAAGAGCGACGACAACGCCATCGGCGCCGGACCGAGCCTGTGGGGCGCACCGCTGCAGTCCGACGGGCTCGCCCTGGCCGGTTCACCCGTCGAGTTGCTCGCCCATGACGCCGCCTGGGAAGAGCCGTTGGTCGAGGCGCCGTCCCTGGCCGGTGTGGGGGACGGCCGCTACGTGTTGTTCTACAGCGGGGGTTGGTGGGAGTCCGCCGGTTACGCCAGTGGCTACGCCATCGGTCCCGGGCCCCTCGGCCCGTTCCGCAAGGAGACGCAGGACCGGCCGTGGCTCGCTTCGGAACCGGGGATGGCCGGCCCGGGTGGTGCGGAGGTGTTCGTCGCCGCCGATGGCGGGTGGCGCATCGCCTTTCACGCCTGGACGCCGCCGCGGGTCGGCTACGCCGCCGGCGGCGAGCGGTCCCTGTGGATCGAACCCCTCGCCTTCGAGGGCGGGCACCCGGCACTCGGTTAGGCGAGTTCGTCGATCGGGCCCAGCGGGCCGCGGCGGGCGTACCACTCGTAGCCGTAGACGGCGGCGAAGTCGGCGTCGGGCAGGCGCATGGCCGACGACGACTCGGGGATCTGGCTGGCGTGGGCGGCCATGGCCCGCCGCTTGACCGGCAGCACCGGGCGGACGTCGACGGTGCAGTCGACCTCGACGGTGGACAGACCGAGAGGGGCGGCGGCCAGGCCGAGCCCGGCCACTCCTTGGCGGGACGCCCGCCACCCCCCGGCGGCGCGCTCCGGCTGCGTGGCCACGGTGGCCTCGACGACGAGGTGGGTCTCGACGAAGTGGAGGTACTCCCGGTCGTCGGTCGCCTCGTAGACCGTCGCCTCGGCGGCCGCCTCGGCGGCGGCCAGCCCGACCCGGTGGACCTGCAGGTGGTCGACGTGCCCGTAGATCCCCCGGGCGTCGTAGCTCACCAGCGCCCGGGCCTGCTCCTCGGTGAGGATCCCGGCCAGCCGGGCGGCGGCCTCGTCGACCGGGGCGTCGGCGAAGGCGCCCACCGGCCGGGAGCGGCCGGCACCGTCGACGCCCGAGTCGTGGTAGCCGAGGAACTCGACCCGTTGGGCTCCGAGGCATTCGGCCGCCTGCGCCGTCTCGCCCATCCGCCGCACCGCCAGCGGCACCCCCGGCCCGACCAGCGCCGACGACTCTCCCTGCTCCCCGGCCGTGGCCACGACCAGCACGACCCGCCAGCCCGCCGCCGCCAGCAGGGCCATCGTGCCGCCGGTGAAGATCGCCTCGTCGTCGGGATGGGCATGGAAGAACACGACCGCGCCGGGGGACGGGATGGGCCCGGGCGATCCCGGCGGCGCCTCGGCGGGCACCGTCAGCGCCCGCCGGCCACGTCGAGAATGGCGCCCGTGACGTAGGAGGCGGCGTCCGAGCACAGCCAGGCGATGGCGTTGGCCACCTCCTCGGCCGTCCCGGCCCGCTGCATCGGGATCCCGGGCGCCATCCGCTCCACCCGGTCGGGCTGTCCGTTGGCGGCGTGGATGTCGGTGTCGATCAGGCCCGGGCGCACGGCGTTGACCCGGATCCCCTCGGCGCCGACCTCCTTGGCCAGGCCGAGGGTCATCGTGTCGATGGCGCCCTTCGTGGCGGCGTAGTCGACCCACTCGCCCGGCCCGCCGAGCCGGGCGGCGGCGGAGGAGACGTTGACGATCGTCCCGCCGAGACCGCCGTAGAGCGACGACATGCGCCGCACCGCCTCTCCCGCGCAGAGGAACGGCCCGACGACGTTGACGGCCGTCATCCGCATGATCCGCTCCGGCCCCATCTGGTCCACCCGGAGCTGGGCGCCGGCGATCCCGGCGTTGTTGACCAGCGCCCCGAGGCGACCCAGCCCCTCCGCGGCCTGGAACAACGCCGAGACGTCGGCGGGGGAGGAGACGTCGGCCGGTACGGCCAGGGCCTCGGCGCCGGCGGCCTGGCAGGCGGCCACCACCTCCTCGGCCGCCTCCGGCGCGCTCCGGT
>JAUZEX010000206.1 GCA_030838815.1 Actinomycetota bacterium | reverse complement strand
CGCCTCGGCTCGAGAGGGGAAAGGCCCACGCCCACCCGACGCCGGGCCATTGGAGGGCTCCACCGCCACCGCCGAGCTCGGAGATCCGGGCTTCGAGGTCGGTCCGGGGGCCGACCCGTTCCCGCAGGCAGTCAACCGCTCGCCACGCGTCGTCGAGCCACACCGCCTCGACCCGGCAGTGACGAGTGAGCCTTGGCAGAGCGCCGATGGCCAGATCCAGGATCTCGTTCTCCGGCCGGTTGTCGGTCATCACCATCGAGAGCGCCTGCAACGCGGCCAGCGACGACAGCAGGTCGCGAACAGTGGCATCGGCGGTGGCGCGGCCGGCGCCGCTCTGATTCATTCCCGGCTGGCGAGGAATTCGTCGCGCCCGTTGAGGCCGAGGGCTACGGATTCGCTCATGTGACCCTCCCTCTCGGTGGAGGTCTCACCATCCCAGAAGATGGCCAAGCTGTCGAACCCGTAATAGGCCACCCAAACTCCGTGCGGCCTGCTCAGACGACCTTCTCGGCGTGCATGTCGGCGATCTCGTCGCCGTCGTAGCCGAGCTCGAGGAGGACCTCGTCGGTGTGCTCGCCGAGGAGCGGAGCACCGGTGATCGTGGGCTTGAAGTCCGAGAACTTGATGGGGCTGCCGACGGTCAGATACGTGCCGCGCTCTTTGTGGGCGACCTCCACCACCGTGCCGCTCTCGCGCAGCGCCGGATCGTAGGCGATCTCCTTCATGCTCAGCACCGGAGCACACGGGACCTCGTAGGCGCGCAGGATGTCGACCGCCTCGTACTTGGTCTTGTCGGCCAGCCACTCCTCGATGTCGGCGAAGATGTCGAAGATGTGCGGCTGGCGGGCCTTGGCCGTGCGGTAGGCGGGGTCGGTGGCCCATTCGGGCTTGCCGATGGCCTCGCAGGTCCGGGCCCAGTTCTGCTCCTGGATCGTGAAGTAGATGTAGGCGTTGGGATCGTCCTGCCATCCCTTGCACTTCAAGATCCAGCCGGGCTGGCCGCCGCCGCCCGCGTTCCCCCCTCGGGGCACGACATCGGTGAAGGTGCCGTTGGGGTACTGGGGATATTCCTCCAGATAGCCGACCCGCTCCAGCCGCTCCTGGTCGCGCAGCTTCACCCGGCACAGGTTCAGCACTGCATCCTGCATCGCCACCGAGACCTTCTGGCCGCGGCCGGTCTGCTCCCGACCGATCAGCGCCGTCAGAATGCCGATGGCCAGGTGCATGCCGGTGTTGGAGTCGCCGAGGGCCGCGGCGCTGATGGTGGGTGGTCCGTCCCAGAATCCGGTCGTGGACGCCGCGCCGCCGGCCGCTTGGGCGACGTTCTCGTAGACCTTGAGGTCGGCCCAGGCGGACTCGTCGTTGAAGCCCTTGACCGACCCGTAGATCAACCGGGGGTTGAGCTCGTGGATGTGCTCCCACGACAGGCCCATCCTGTCCATCGCGCCGGGGGCGAAGTTCTCCACCAGTACGTCGGACCGGCGGATGAGCTTCTCCATGACCGCCAGGCCGGCGGCGGTCTTGGTGTCGATGGCCAATGATCGCTTGTTGCTGTTCAGCATGGTGAAGTAGAGGGCGTCGACGTCGGGGATGTCCTGCAGCTGGTGGCGGGTGACGTCACCGCCGGTGGTGCGCTCCACCTTCAGGACGTCCGCGCCGAACCAGGCCAGCAGCTGGGTGCAGGCCGGTCCGGCCTGTACGCCGGTGAAGTCGATGACTTTGATCCCGGTCAGGGGGAGGCTGTCCATCATGGTCGCTTCCTTCCTCAGGGTCTTGCCGTCGCGGTTGCCGTCGCGGTGGCGGCGCTCGTGGGATTGAGGTGCGTCAGGTGGCCGCTCTCGACTCCGGCACTGGAGTCGAGCACGCAGTCCACCAGCGCCGGCCCCCCGGAGGCGAGGGCCGCGGTGAGCGCCGCCGTCACCTGCTCGGAGGTCGTGGCGTGGTAGCCGGTACCTCCGAAGGCTTCGATCAGCCGGTCGTGGCGGGCGGCCTGGTTGAGCGTCGTCGGGGACGGATCGGAGGAGACGGCGTTGACGTCGTCGCCGCGGTAGACGCCGCCGTTGTTGAGCACCACCACCGAGACGGGGAGCCGGTAGCGGCAGATCGTCTCGATTTCCATGCCGCTGAACCCGAAGGCGCTGTCGCCCTCGATGGCCACGACGGGGGCTCCGGTCTCGACGGCGGCGGCAATGGCGTAACCCATCCCGATTCCCATGACGCCCCACGTGCCGCTGTCGAGCCGCTGTCGCGGCCGCTGCATGTCGATGACATTGCGGGCCATGTCCAGGGCGTTGGCGCCCTCGTTCACGACGTACACGTCGGGCCGGTCGCGCAGCACGTCCCGCACCGCCCGCAGCGCGTTGGAGAACTGCATCGGGTAGGGGTCGGCGTCCAGCCGCTTGCCCATCGAGGCGGCGTTGCGGGCCTTGCGGGCCTCGAGTTCGTCGCGCCACGCGGTGGGAGCGGCGACCTGACCGGCCCGGGCGTGTTCGAGCAGTGCCGTCATCACCGAGCCGACGTCGCCGACGAGCGGTGCTGCGATGGGCTGGTTGCTGTCCAGCTCGGTGGCGTCGATGTCGACCTGGATGAACGTCGCGTCGGGCGCCCACTGCGGCGCCTCGCCGTGGCCGAGCAGCCAGTTGAGCCGGGCACCGACCAGCATCACGACGTCGGCCCTGGCCAGGGCCAGTGACCGCGCCGACGCCACCGACTGGGGGTGGTCGTCGGGCAGCAGACCCTTGGCCATCGACATCGGGAGATACGGGATGCCGGTCGACTCGACGAACGCCCGTACCTGCTCGTCGGCCTGGGCGTAGGCCGCGCCCTTGCCGAGCACCACCAGCGGCCGCTGGGCCCGGGCCAGCAGGCGGAGCGCTCGGTCGACGGCCTCCGGTGAGGGCACCTGCCGCGGCGCGGGGTCGGTGACCTGCCACAGCGACCCGGCGCCGGCCACCGCATCCATCGCCTGGCCGAGGACCGCTCCCGGGACGTCCAGGTAGACGCCACCGGGCCGACCCGAGACCGCCGTGCGAATGGCCCGGGCGACACCGCGCCCGATGTCCTCCACCCGGTTGATGCGGTACGCGGCCTTGGCGAACGGCCGCGCCGCCGCCAGCTGGTCGAGCTCCTCGTAGTCGCCCCGCTGCAAGTCGACGATCGGGCGGTCGCTGGACCCTGAGATCTGGATCATCGGGAAGCAGTTGGTCGTGGCGTTGGCCAAC